>JAUXCD010000018.1 GCA_030619085.1 Candidatus Zixiibacteriota bacterium | reverse complement strand
TGGTGTGACCTGAATCTCAATTGGGCCTATGAAGATGCCACTCAGGGCATGAACTTCTGCGGTCCGACCGTATTTGAGAACTATGTCGTGGCTGCTTTCTCAGACCACGTCCAGGTCTTTGACCTGAATACCGGCGCTATCCTTTACACGATTGCTCCGGGAATTCCGCAGTCTGGTTCGCAGATGCGTTCGTCAGCGACTGTTGAGTATATTACTGCTCTGGGAACTGACGTACTGTTCCTCGGCGGTGGTGACCTTGCCCAGTCCGTCCTTGCTTACGACATCCATACCGGCACCCTCCTGTGGAGCCGTGATGCGGTGACCGTAGGTGCCGGCGGCCTGTTTGGCGCCACTCGCTATATGACTACTACTATTCTTGACATCGGTGGTACTCAGGTAGCCTATCTCGGCACTGATAACGGTCACATTGTTGCCGTTGAAGCCGCGACTGGCGCCCTGTTTGCCGGCTGGGCAGTCAACCCGCTTGACTTCGGTCAGTCCAACTACAAGAGTGGTGCTACCGACGGTACCAGCTTGTTCTTTGGTACTTACAATCCTGCCGGTGAAGGCGACGTCTACTCTATCGACGCCGCTACTGGTGTCATTAACTGGCAGCTCTCCGCGGCTGGTGGCCTTCAGGCCTCCACCTTCTGGGGTGCTTTATATCTCGGCGGTGAGGAAGGCTTCAACAGCGGTGTCGCTTATGATGCCGGTGTCCTGTTCACCAACTCCCGTGCCGACGGTGACTACCCGGTTGACGGTCTGTTCTATCGCATAGACGCCGCCACGGGTGCCCTGATTGACGGAACCGTCACCCAGTCCAACCGCGGTCGTGAGTCGACTCCTATCGTCGATATTAACCGCATTTATGTCCCGACACTCACCAAGTGGGCGCAGGCTCCTGCCGGCGGCGGTGTGCCGGTCTTCAACCGCGCCTCCGGCGCTTTTGAATTCGCGATGGCATCCTCCAGCGGCGGCCGTTACTATGTTGACGGTTTCCTCACTTGTGAGCCTGAAGGCGCTCCTGATCAGCTCTTCATCTTCAACGAAGATGGTTTCCTGAGCTGCTTCAACGGCGACAACGGCGACGAGATCTTCAGACGCCGTATCTTCAACACCTCCGGTTATGCTCCGAATATCGGTATGGCCGGCGCGATTGCTCCGGATCCGGGCACTGGCGAAGTCCACGTGCTGTTCGGTACTTTCTGGGGCAACCTGTTTGACCTGAAGAAGGGCGCTGATCGTCCTCGTCTTGAGTTCTACACTTACAACCCCACGGCTGGTGTGGAATTTGGTCCCGCCACCAGCTTCCTGACGGATCTCGGCCCGATCATGACCAATACCGGATGTGCCGGACTGACCCTGACCTCTCTGACCATCAACGACGCTTCCAATGGTATTGATCTGCCGGCCTTTACAGTTGTCGACGATGACTTCATGGATCGTGCCTCGACAATCGCCGACGTGCTGGCTCGTGATGCCTTCATGAGCAAATTCACGCGTCCGCGTGACAACAATCTCAATTCTCAGGATGCTCTGAATGTCCGCAGCGCTGAGAGCAAGGATTACACCAATCCGGCGGCCACGGCCTTCCCGGTGTTCCTTAACGGCATCAACTTCCCGCCCGACGGCTACGCAGCTGCTCCGGGTGAGGATGTAAATATCGTTATGGATGTTATCCAGGCTAATATCTTGCGCGGACCTCAGTCCTTCTATATTGAGGTTTTGTCCGACGATCCTGACTTCTTCCTTAACAACACCAGCATGGTTCCTCAGATCTTCGTGACCCTGGTCGGTGGCTGCCTCATTGATACCACGACGCTATACTTCGGCGCCGGTGGTGCCAACTACCAGTGGGTAACCAACGCTGGTCGTCTGGGTACCGGTGACTGGGATCCGCACGGCTTCGATATCGAAGGTGACGTCGCTTCTTACTACCAGGGCTCGATCGGCTACGCCGTTTCGAAGTACCGGTTAGCTGCCCACACGCAGGATTGGTCCGGCGGTGGTGGTGAAGCCGATGCTATCATTTCGATGCAGCCGGATCCGAACTGGTGTGACAACGGTTGTAAACCGTATCTGACGGCAAGTTATCCGGTCGGTTCTATGTGGGATGGTGTCTCTATGGCATACGTTCCGATAACCGGCACTATGATCTGCGCCTCCTTCCTCGATTCTGTCCAGAACTTCGATCTCGGCGGTGGCTGGGATTGGCTGAACTTCGGCGCTCCGTTTGACAACGCCCTGACCATGGGTCTGTTTGTCAACGCCCGCACCATCGGTGTGGAGGACGTTCCGGAACTCGCCAACCTGACCCTCCAGATCATGGACATTACCGAGCAGAATGGCGTTGCCGTTGATGACTGGTACATGTTCCACTTCTGGGATTGCGATCTTGGTAACGATTCAATCGCTATCGATCGCGACATCTCAACCGCGTGGTGCTTCGCCCCTGGCAGCCCTGATTTCGCCTGGGGTAACATCAAGATTCCGTTTGGTCCTTGTGACGGCGAGCCTCTGATCAACGCCGTGGGTCTGAACGGTCCTGACGCGTTCTTTGGCTGGAACGCTTATTTTGATGAAGCTTACAACTACTGCCTCAGGCCCCCCGGCCTGTCGTCCATCGGTATGGATCTGGGCGACGCGGAAGCCCATTACACGCTGGCCGGTCATGACTTCCTCCCGAACGAAACCTACTCAGTCGGTATCGCTACCTTTGGTATCCACGGTATGACTGATGCTACGTCCAGCACCGAGCTGGCGCCTACGGCTCACTTCGTCAACAAGTGGGCTGGTTTCGGACGCGGTGACGTCAATAATGATAACGTCGTAGGCCTCTGCGATATTATCTATCTGGCCAACTATGTGAATTTCGGCGGAGCTGGCCCCATTCCGTTCCTTCACCTCGGTGATGTGAACAACGATACAAATGTGGACGGTGGAGATATCACTTATCTCATCGACTACTATTTCTATTGTGGTGCCTGCCCTGTTGGCGACTGGATGTTCTAATCTTCGGATAAGAACTTCGGTTCACATATTCGGAAGCGAGGATGTAACAATCCTCGCTTCTTTTTTTGTCTGCCCGCGTCCGCCAGGGCACGTCTTGAGCCTTACACAATTCCTCCCCCACTGGCGGTAAAAATGCTTAACGATCAGGCGTTGGATGTGTTATAATGGTTAATCATGGTTGCCTCGGATTTCGACACCCAGACACAGCAGATTGTGCCCCTTCTGCATGACCTGTTCGAAGTGAGCGCTGTTTATCGCCAGAGTCACAACTATGTCTTCAGCCTCAGTTCGCGCTACGAGCACGCCCGCTCGGTGAAGTTGCTCAAAGACCGCCTGAAACTGGCCGGATATCGCTTTACTCTCGACGACAGCGGCGACATCGTGTTGCTGACTATTGATCCTCACCCCCGACTGGGCATACCGACACTCAATATCGTGCTGTTTATCCTGACCCTGTTCACTATCTACATCGTCCCCGTTTTTTACCGGAATCTCGATACACCGGACCTGGCCACCGCCTTTCGCCACACGCTCGATGATCTCGCCCGGGGCACCGGGATCGAATTCACCCTGGCCCTCATCTCCATCTTGTTTGTCCACGAGATGGGTCATTTTATCGCCAGCCGCCGAAGACGTATCATTACCTCCTGGCCCTATTTCATTCCCGCTCCCAACATCATTGGCACTTTTGGCGCTATTATCAAGTCGAAGTCGCCCTTCTGGAATCGTCGAGATTTAATTGAGGTCGGGGCCAGCGGTCCCGTGGCGGGCTGGATTGTCGCAGTTCTCTGGCTCGTTTACGGCCTATCCCAATCGACCATCGTCCCGCCGCAGGTGTTCGGACCGGGCGAAATGGCCTTCTCCATGGATGGCGAGTCTATCCTGATGAAACTGCTGACCCTGAATTTCATCGGACAGGCGCCGGCGGGTTATTTCTACCGGCTCACCGAGGCCGCTTTTGCCGGCTGGGTTGGCCTGCTGGTGACGGCTATCAATCTGTTGCCGATCGGTCAACTCGACGGCGGCCATATTCTCTATGGCCTGACCCGTCGCCGTCAGCACATATTGGGAAAAATCGCTATGGGCGGGTTGGTGATACTGGGTTTTCAGTCATCTGTCTGGTGGTTTTTTGCGGTCTTCGGGCTGATCTTCGGCGTGAAACACCCGCCGACCCTCGATGATACCCAACGTCCGAGCCGGGCGTCACTGACTTTGGCCGTGGCGGCCATCATCATCATGTTTTTATCGTTTACACCCGTGCCTTTTCGGTAACCATATCGGCGAACAAAGCCTGCACGTCATCGTCACAGTTGTAAACCTCTTTCAGGTTGATCTTCCCTGACTTCAACACCGCGATAAACCGATCAACGATTTCCGGGTCAAACTGCGTGTCGCGATATCGGAGTAGTTCTCTCACCGCCACTTTCAGTCCTGCCCCCTCCCGGTACGGCCGGTCGGACATGATGGCATCGAACGTATCCACCACCGCCAACAGCCGGCCTTCGACCGGTATCTCCTCGCCTTTCAACCCCGACGGATATCCGTTGCCGTTAAACCATTCATGATGCGAAGAAATATAGGGGATGGCCGGTTTGAAGACATCGATTCCGCCGATTATTTTCAATCCCAATTCGGGGTGATTTTTCATTAATTCCAGTTCCGGCTCTGTCAATAGGCCAGGCTTGTTCAGCACGGAATCCGGCACGCCGATCTTGCCAATATCGTGAAGGGTACAGCCGATCATGCAATCCTGAATTTTGGCGGCGTCCCAATTGAGCCCCATTGCTACCTGTTTGGCCAGTGTGCAGACGCGGTCGGTGTGACCGGCGGTGCATTGGTCGCGGGCCTCAATGGCGTTGGTCAAACCGCGGATCGCCTGCAGGTAAGAATCCTGCAAATCCTGGTATAATCTATGGTTGGCGATAGCCGAAGCCGCGGCGCTGGTGAGGATAGCCAGCAGGTCGGTCTGCCCCGGGGTAAACCTTCCGAAACGGGTCATGATAAGGATATTTATTACGCCATGTAGCTTGCGGCTGACGAAAATCGGCTGGGATACGCTGATCTTGTTGTGCTCCACCTCGTCCACCATGGCCTTGTTAACGCTCACCACGGGCTTGGTGCTTTTGGTGTAATTGAACTGATCCAGCGACACCTCGTTGGACACCTCCGTGCCGTATTCATCGCTGTCAGACAGGCACACTTTGCGAAGGACCATCCGTTGCTCCGGGTCGATCTCTATCAGGCCGACCGCCGCCGCCGTGAACTCTTTCCGGCACGTCTCGGCCACCATTTCCAGGTAGCGGTCGATATCCATTCCCGAGGAATTCGCCTGGGAGAGTTTGAGAAACTCCACCTGTCCTTTGAGGCTCAGGTTTTCCCTTAGAATCCTCTGATGTTCCAGCCCGCGTTTGATGGTCGACTTCAGCAGTTCGAGCTTGAACGGCTTGATCAGGAAATCATAGGCGCCCTTCTTCAGCACCGATATGGCCGCCTGGACAGTCGGATGAGCCGTCATGAGAATAACCACGGCATCGGGGTGGCTCACCAAAGCAGCCTCGAGCACCTGCACTCCCGAAAATTCACCCATGACCAGATCGGTGAGGACCAGGTCGACATCGTTGTTGGCGATATAGTCCAGCGCCCGTCCCGGATTGGTATAGGTCTCGACGTTATAGTTTTCTGAAGACAGCGCTTCAGCTATGATACCACATATATGTCTTTCGTCATCAACAACGACGATGTTTTTGTCGTAGCTGTCCATTCAATGAGTCCTTTCACTTAGGCTACCCTGCTTCTATCGGATAGACACCGAGCGGCCATCAGCGACCCGACTGCATTTGTATAATTTTTGCGCTTGGAAAATTACGATTGAGGTGACAAGACCATATCAGCCATATAAGATGAGCGCACCAGAGGTCCGGAGAGAACCTGCTTTATCCCCGCCTGTTTTGCCTGCTCTTTGAACAGATCGAATTCATCCGGCGTGACGTATCGAACGACCGGCAGATGGTTGGCCGAAGGCGCCAGATACTGACCTATAGTCAGCACCTGAACCCGCGCCCGGACCAGGTCGTCAAAGACCTGTCGGAGTTCATCAGGCGTCTCTCCCAGACCGACCATCAGTCCTGACTTGGTGATAATGTCGGAAGTCTCAGCCACGTACCGAAGCAACTCGAGCGATCCCTGATAATCCGCCTGCGGCCTGACGGTTGGGTACAGGCGGGCCACGGTTTCAACATTGTGATTAAACACGTCCGGCCGCACCTCAACAATTCTGTCTACCACCCGGGGATCATTTTTGAAATCCGGGGTAAGCACTTCAATGGTACTCGACGGCAGGTACTCTCTTATTTTTTCTATAGTCCGAACAAACTGGCCAGCGCCGCCGTCGGGTAAATCATCGCGGGTCACCGACGTCACAACGACGTGTTTCAGGCCCAGCTCGCGGGCGGCTTTGCCCACCAGGGTCGGTTCCTCCGAGTTAACAGCAACCGGGATTCCTGAAGTTACATCGCAAAACCGGCAGGCCCGGCTGCAGACAGGACCAAGAATCAGAAAAGTCGCGGTTCCCCGGTTGAAACACTCGCCGCGGTTGGGACAGTTGGCGGCATGACAGACGGTATTGAGGCCGTATTTTTTGAGAAGGTGATTTACCTCGTTATAATTGGTCCCGGCAAAACCGGTAACTTTCAGCCATGGCGGCTTTCTGATGCGCTGCTTAACCATTTAGTAGCTGCTCATTTCTCGAACAGGTTATGGGCAAAACTCCATGCTTGCGGACATACTCTTTTAATTGGCAATCAAGTATACCAAAAAAAGCTCGATAATCAAGACAAAGGGAATATGCTAAACAATATAAGGAGACGCTTGATGTCACGACGCGCAATTACGGCATTTTTGCTGGCATTTATACTTATACAAGCCTCAGCTTTCGCCAAAACACCCGTGCCACAAACAGCCAACCGGGTAACCACGGTCGAGGCGAGAAAAATCAATGTTGCCCCCTCTCTGGCAACAGCTGATACCTGCATCGTGCGTAATGACGAAGGCGAAACCAGCGGCTTATTCTATTATCCTAATTGGGTCATTGGCAATGAATTGTACAAGAATTATCTCGACCCCTCGCTGAGCTGTGATTCCGCTTATCCATACACGATCAGTGAAGTGCATATGTTCCTGTATTACTTTGCACCGTCCGAAGATACTTTCTCCGTCGATATAGAGCTTCCCGACCCCGCCGGTCCCAATTGCTACCTGCCCGGTGAGTTGGTGACCGTTTCGTCGGCCTACGCTGTGCCCATTGGCGAAGCCGGGCTGTGGGATGTTGTCATTCCCCTAGATACACCGGTGTCAGTCGACGGGCCGTTTTTTGCGGGCTTTTTCATTCACAACCAAGTGGATACCCTCGTCGGCCCAACAGTTATCACCGATAGTGTTCTCTCGCCTGAGGCCTGTATTAGCTATAACATCTGGGATGCCGACACCGGCTGGGTCGATCTGGCCACCCGTGGTTTCATCGGTCGCCTGGTGATGTTTGTATCGGGTGTACCCGGCGGTGGCGGTAGCTCAACCGACCCGAGACCAGGCATAAGATTCGTAGCGCCTCAGTCCGACACGGTCCTTTTCGGTCCGCTCACCCTGTGGGTCGAAGATACGACGGGTGTAGGCGTTGTTGACTATGTCTCGTTTCAATATGCCCCCAGAAACGGAAGTTTCGTGGAGATCGGCCAGGATCACGACGGTTTCACCCCGCTGCGCAATGGCCTGGATTACTCCGGCAGCGGTGACGGTTTCACGATCGACTGGGACACCTCTCCTATTGACGAAGATTTCTACACGCTTCGCGCCGTAGCCTATGATACTGCGGGGCGAAGCGAAGTTATCGATATCGGCAACATCTATATCGAACCGACGCCCCCGACACCGAAAATCACCAGCCCCGCCAATGGCGCTGAGTTTTGCAACGATGTTAATTTGCTGATGACCACCGATGACGAGGACCTGTCGTTTATGGATATATTCCGCTACGACGCTCAACTGGATTACTCGGCCGGCCTGACCACGCTTGACCAGAACACGCTGGGGGACAGCAACGGCAATCCTGCTGACGGCAACCACGCCTACAACGGCGAATTCGGTGATTACTACTGCGCCCCGGTAGCGTCGGCCATCGTTCTAAAGCTGTGGTACGACCGGGGTTATTTTGCCTTGATGAGTGACGGTGGCACAACGTTTGGGATTGACACCCTGGCCGAGAAACTGGCCGTCGAATTCCGCACCCGTGAAAATCTCGGCACTTACGATGAGGACCTGTTTTTCGGTTTGAGAAAATACATTGCCGAGCACGGCCACCAGGTGCAGATGCACTTTGAGCGCAACCCCGACTACTACCTGTTGCGCAACTGGGTGGAAAATGAAGAGCGCTCCGTAATGATCGCTCTGGGAGGCACGCCCGGTGTCTGGCTGGCGGTCGACGGTTTCCGCGGCTGGCAGCAGCGCGACGGTAGTTTCTACATCACGGCCTCGGTACCGGCCACCGGCACAAAAATCGATCTACCGATCCGAAACAATGCCTCAACGTGCGAAGTCCTCCACAACATCACCTGGCAGCGAGTCGATCTGATGGTCTCCGTGGTGGCCAAGGGCTGGACCGTCAGTCGTACCATACTGGGTACGGACAATGACGGCAGCGACGGCTGGTCATTCGACTGGACACCATCGGGCCTGGCCGAGGACAATCTTTACTTCTTCCATACCCAGGGGAAAGACGCCATAGGGCTTTACAGTTCCTCGGCCATTTTGATGACCTACAATTGCTCGCAGGTGTTTACGCCCGGCGACTACAACAGCGACGGATTAGCCGACATCTACGACCTGCTGACTCTGCAGGATTATATAACAAGGAAAGGTATACCGCCGTCAGGCGGCGAATACCGGGCCGACGCCAATGGAGACAACTCCATTAACCTGGCCGACATAGTTTACTACATCAATTTCCTTTTTGGCAGCACACTCCCGCCTCATTATTAGCAGATATGAGCGTTGATGCAAAAGAGCCGCCCCAAACGGGACGGCTCTTTTTTTGTTATGTACCTGACCGCGGCCGACATCACTTGCGCGATACGGCGGCGTTTATAGCCCGACGCGCGATTTCCGATGACACGCCGCATATGGTTACCAGCGCGTCGATAGCTTCATCGAGATGTTTCAGCCAGGATTTCTGAGGATACCTGTTTCTCAGATCATCCGTGACTTCATCGGCGATTTCGGCGATGAACTGCGCATACCGTTGTCGCTTGCCGATCTGCAAAAAGGGAATAACATACTTCCGCGCCAGGTGACCGGCCAGCAGCAAACCCACCGACCCCAGTACGGTCAACCAGGAACCGGCGCCTCCTATGACAGAGTCCACATCTTTCTCCTTTCCAGTGTTTCCGTTTCGTAAAGCAGCATTTACCAGTCTATTCTCCAGTTGGGTGCCACCGGTACCAGCAGTCTTTCTCTCAGAATCGCGCCATCGCTGCGGGTGATTGTCACTTCGTACCTTGTCTCAGGCGGTTGCAGCGAATCGGAAGGAATCAAGTCGAGAAAGAAGTAACCGATGCTGTCTGTTTCGGTGACGATGGCATAGGGCGATATGATTACCATGCCGCTGCGAACAGCGCCCGACGGCAGTTGCGCCGTGACGGTTGCCCCTATTTCCGGCAGACCGTTGGAACGGTAGACCCAGCCATACACCCGGCAGAGCTGAGAACTGTACGGCGTGCCGGGATCGAACTTCTCACCGAAGATCGTATCCACTCCGGTGCCGGCGACCGTGATAGTGTCAAAGGCGTCAAACTGATAGCCGGTACCGGTGGCCACCAGAATAAGGGTGTCGCTGTCAAGGTTGAACGCAACCTCCCCCCCCGAGTTAGTGAAGCCGGTGGCCAGCAGTGCCGTCTGGCCGAGATTGCGTACCACCACACCGGCGCCCGGTATTACCCTGGTGCTTGTGGAATCGTAAGCCACGACGGTGCGGGCGTACAAGCCCGAACCGGACGACAACCCCGACACCTCCGCATCGAGATACCTGCCGAAAGACCCGACACCCATGTGATTGTCCTGCGGTGTGTTCCAGACCGACCGGGCGACGGCGGCGGAATCGGTTTCGCCTATGACCGCAACCTGGTCGGATAGTTCCGTAGATATCACCTGAAAGCCAAATGTCTGCGGCGTCTCGAGGCCATCGGCCGTCCTGACCGCCAGTAGCGTTATTGAGTATGCTCCCGGCATCCCGGTACCATCGACGTTCGAGACCTGTTCCGAGAAACTGTAGATCGGCCGGGAACGAACCGTGGTGCAAACAATGCGGCCGTCACTAATCGCCATCGAATCACGATAGACTATCTGACCCGAGGGACCGCTGACCAGCAGCAACAGCGAGTCCGCCGCGGTGGGATTCCCCATACTGTCCAGAGAGTAAAAGACCAGCGAAAGCGAATCCTCGGCCGATGGCGTGTCGATGGAGTTGTTCACGATGGATGCCCTGCTGGCTGAGCAGAGCAATAACAGCAGAATACATAGCAATCTTATCTTCATACTAATCCCCTCTTCTCACATTCGTTGCATTAAATTAGGAGCAATTATGAGACGGCGTCTCCGCGTGACCATCAGCGTATCCGGGTAATACAGCACGAGCAATGGTGCATACTCCGGAGAACTCTCCGATGATTTAATGACTTTGGCGGCCATGTTGGCAGGAAAGGCATTTTCATTGATCAAGACGATGCCGTGAGAGCTTCCTGACGTGTCCCAGTAATTAAGAATGCGGTTGAAATGGCTGAATATCTGGTATGTTTGCAGGGTAGCGAACACCGCCGTGCAGGCCACGGCCGTGGTATAGTCTCCTCCCGGAGAACTCCACAGGGCACTGTCGCCATCGCCGACATCAAGCCAGCTGTGCAGCCAGGTGGCGCCGCTGTCCGGCTCAGGGTAGTCGCCGACAGTGTACGCGGCTTCGCTGCCCTCAAAGAAACGGGAGGTGAGGGGATATAGAAAGACCCGGCGGTCCAGAGAATCATTTTCATTGATGCAGAATACTTTCACATCGGACGAATCCGGCATGACACCGTTCCATCCCGGGAACTGCATCAGAACCCGCCGTGACCGGGACGGACCGGAAGATCCAACCCCCATATTCGTGACGCCGCCACCGTTATAACGGCGACAATCCTCCCCCTCAACGTCCGAGTTGCAATTCTCATATGAGTACACGACGCAATCCCGAACTTCGGACGTATCGCTGAGAGTGTCCACTCGTGCGGTGACGTCCCCGACAATCAGACAGGCGAGCACCAGCGCTATCACGATAACTGTCCTCATGCCGCCCTATCCTTCTTGCCCTTGCGAGTGCTTCGCGCCGGTTTGGATTTCCTGCCTGGGCGACGTCCGGCAGCCGAGGTCGTCTGGCCGAGTCTCTCCTGCCTGATTCTCTCCAGCATGTTCCAGAACTGTTTCTGGGCGGCATCGTCCGGGTTCAACTTCCTGCGCAGTTCAATCATTTTCAAAAACTCTCCCAGCTTGTAGTTCGTGGGGTCTTCATTCAATCTGTCGAGCAGACCCCGGTAGTATTGGCCGATGAAATCGTCAAGGATGCGGCTCGCTTCAGGTATGGCCGGGCTGCTTTTTCGTGCGGCCGGCATCTACCCGTCCATTTCGACAATGACAAGATCAGCCGTGACCGGGCCGGTTGCCCGTGAATCCCGCGCGATTCGAAAGGTGGCATCGGTTTCCCGGCCCACGACAAACACGGCCATGTCGCTTTTTGACCTCGGCATCACCTGCGGCGAAGCGATTGTATCCGGCAGCGGGTTGCCCCGATGATCACGAAGGTCTGAAAACGCTATCTCCTGAAGACTCGAACCGATCGGCAGCGACCCCGCCAGGACGCTTTTCACCGAGTCCACTTCTTCGACCGTCAGAAAATCAACGGTTGCTTCCTGCGACACTCCCCAGATGCAGACATCGGGAACAAACCAGGTTCTTTTCGATTTGACGGCATCCAATCCGGAAATCATTTTGCTCCTCCCCTATCCACGCCTCGGGGCGGTGGGACTGTTAAACGGTGGATGAAAGTCCTTCAAAAGCTGCTCGGCTCGACAGGCGAACGCCTCGGCCAGTTTTATCCAGTCACCGCTGTTGCGGCCCTGGCCGTTGGCGCGGCTGAGCGCCCGCACGGCCGACGTCTGGCAGATTATTTCCAAAGCCCGGAACGTCGCCGCCGCCTGTAAGGTTGGGTCGGCACCAAACGCTTCGTCCGGATCAACCTCCTTCTCCACCAGACCGTTAGCCATGACGACCGCGTTGGTGACGATACTCTCGTTGTAAACGTTGCTGATGGGAGTGTAATCCAGGCTTATCTCCTCGCCGGACGCTATATTGCCGCCGGTCAGCCGCCTGATTTCACCGCGGTCGGCCCGCAACTGATAGTCAGTCCCGAGTTGGTAAAGGGTGTAACTTTTGAACCAGACGCAAACAGTCTGACCCGCCATCAGACCCCCGCCGGCCTTGACCAGCAGTTTCCCGTTCGGGTGATCGATGATGTAGTCGTAATTCTCGGTGAACACTCGGCCCAGTGAGCTGTCGGAGGCTACCACCACCGACCCGGCAACCAACGGCAAGGAAGATAGCAGGTAGCAGCCGTCCGTCAGCAGGCAGCTCAACCTCGTGAGAGAATTACTCTGGATTGATTTTACCACGACATCGGCCTCATCGACCGAGCCGCTGAAGAACATGGTGTAATCATCCCCCTGCAACGTCAGGCGCTGATCGCGCACGCGATCCATCCGCGGCGTCGACTCCGCCAGATACTGCTGGACCAGATCGGAATTGGTATAAGACACGGCTACCTCCTCACCGTGAAGGCCACACAGTCGGCTATAGCGGTTACCATCGTACCGACCGGGGCCACGGAGAACTGGCTGGAAGTTTCTATCCTTATCCAGAACAGGTCGCCGCCGTTGACATTGGTTTTCTGCCAGTCCGACGGCATCGCCAGAGAATCATCCCACAGTAAGAGCGTCTTTTCGGTTGTGTCCAGTGCGAAATTGCCCCCGGCGGGGGTGAATGCTTTCCAGTTGACACCGTCGAAGTAACTGTACACGACAGAGCCACCCAAGCCGGCGGTGAACAACTTGAAATACACGCTACGGAACTGCTCTTCCATGCCCAGATAAGCGACATCCCCGGTCTCCTTGATGATCGCTCCGGAGCCGGGATGAAGAACGTCGGCGGGGGTGTCATTCGATGCCGCATCGGTCAAATCGGCGTAAGTGGCCGACGCCGCCTGGTAGAGGCAAACACCGCCCAGCCATGAAGCGCTGCCATCGAAAATCAGTGGTTCGGAAAAACTCCCGCTCTTGCGGCTGGTGTATTTATAGAGCATCTGATTCTCTGCCACAGGCGAGAGATAAACGACAAACGGGACACCGTTGACAAAGAATATCTGCGGGACATGCCCCTCGCTTGAGTCCAGGTTGATGACCGGCCCCCAGTTGGAACCATCAAACTCCCGATACTTCAATTGGTTGATATCATAGACCACAGCCAACATTCCTTCGGCGGAAACGGCCGCGTCGTAGTTGTTGTCCAGTTCCATACCGCTGGCTACAGTAGTGGCGCTCTCCCATGTTCCTCCTGACAGCAGGCGGGAGCGAACGGCCAGGAAAGTGCCATCGGCGGAATACAACGCTACTATTCGGTCATTGAGAAGCACCAGCTTCGGGAAGACGGCATCGCAGCCCTCGACCAGAACGTCGCCGATATCCGACGATCCGCTGCCCCAGGTAGCGCCATCGGTTGTCGATGATTTTACACACAGCGAAAAGCTGCCATTCACCTCCCGACCCCAGCCAATCCACAGCTTACCGCCGGGTTCGACAGTGGCCGAGGGGTTCCTCGAGGGGTAGGCATCATACACCACAACCGCGTTGCCGACCGACCAGTTGCCGTTGGCAAAGGCGAGCTTGCGCGTAACGAGATGATCGCTTGAGTCGCTGTAGAACAGATGCACGTTGCCGTTGCTGTCCATCACGGCATCGGACGGCCGGTTGGCAGCATCGGTGGCGATTGACACCGCCGTTGACCAGGACACGTATGGTGTGTCGGCGTAGGTGAATTTGATATCCTCGCCGGAGGTGTGAATGACGGCTATCATGCGCCCGGCATACTCACCGGCGTCGAGCCTGAATAGCTTGCGCGCAGCGGCCAGGCCCAGACTGAAGAATGCGGTTGTTTCGGCTATTTTCTTGAGCATAAATTCCCCCAGGCGGCGGGGCCCGATGAGATCGAGCCCCGATTTGGTTTACGACCAGACCGTGTCCAAAACGACCGCGGCCTCCCTGATCACTTTGGCGTAGCTGACCGACTCGCTGATCACCGCCTCCTCGAACCTCTGCTCGATGACCTTGTCATACTCGATCATCAGCGGCTGCGTGATCACCTCTTCCACGGCGAACCGTTTGTCCAGGCCGATAACGCTGTCGGTGGGAACTTCGTCCGACCGCACCAGCGTCGCGCCGAGCGGGTTGAACAGTTCACCCGTCTTCTGGAAACGGTAACCGGCCAGCGGATCCTTGAACTCGTTCAGCCCCAGGATCGCCTTCATCTGGTCGATGTGGCAGATGACGGTGTTCATCTCAAACGGTGAGAACTCAGACCACAGCTTGATGAGGTCATCGTAGCTGAGCGTACCGCTGGAGGCGGAGTTGATCACCGTGGCGGCGTTGTCGTTACCGTCGCCATTGATCAGCGTGTTAACCAGCATACCGATCTTGTCGCTCTGCAGCCGGAAACCGATGTACAACAAAAGCACCCGGAACTGCGACGTGGTGCGATAGCGGAGCGCCTTGTAACTGGTCTTCAGAGCGAGACCGTAGTCGGTGACATTGACCGCGTGATTCTGCTCGGTGACCAGCAATTGCGGGATATCAGCCCCCTCGCCAACCGGCCGCAGGGAGAATTTGGACGCGTCGGAAGTGTCGATGAAAAACGGCGTGTACTTATTGGACGCCACCGCCGTGGAGTTGGCCACCAGGGACTTGAGCTCGCCACGCATAGCCATACCCTTTTTGACCTCCCGCAGCATGAATTCGGGAAGAAGGGTCGGTCCCTGCTGGTAGAACTGCTCTACCGTCGTGGGCGATTTGCCGCCCAGCCGCACCCCGGCCAGGGCCAGCTGCCGTTCAAAAGCATCGAGTGTGCTTCCGCCCGATGAGGGATCGTACTCGTCGCTTTCGAGAAGTTCCGAAAGCGTCAGGCCGCGCGCCTCCGCCTCCACATACAATTGACGATCGACGGAAATATCCGCGGCCCGGTGCAGATCGACAGGTGAAGCGTCCTCTTTGGGCTCTGTCAAACCCGTGACCACCGGTGAATTTAGAAACTTATTGAAGTCCATCTGTGCACCTCTTTAGTTGAGAAGAATGAGGCAGTCGGAAGTTCCATTGACTTCCACGACCGTGCCTCGGGCGATGTTTCCACCGGCCGGATCAGAGGCTACGGCCGGAGCCTGTTTTACGGTACCGCCGGTACCGCCCACGACACGATTGCCGACGGTCGGAGCCGTAGTCGATACTGCCAGGCGACAGACACCGCCGATCTGGACGGTGGCCAGCCTTTCGCCATCGTCATTGTCGGTCAGTGTCAGGCTTATCAGCTTGCCAAGCAACTGGTCGCCATCGCCGATCAGGGCGATCTCGTTGCTGCTCAAGAGCGTCACCGGCTGGTCGATGTTAGTATCCTTGAGGTCATCAACCCCGGCGGTCTGTTTGATCTTGAAAGTAGCCAGCATCGGAGCGATCGACTCCAGATTCTGTTCACGTATCGTCATTGTTGTCTCCTTATCAGAACATTCATTGCTATATTCAGGCCGGGAGAATCTCCCCCATGGCCGGGACTGTCTGCCGAAAAAGGCGGCAATCCCTCTGCGTTACTTGAAATCCTCCGCCCGTTTCACCCGCATGGTAGCCGGACGACCGGGCATATAACCAAAACTGGTAGGAAAAGCATCGCGAAAACGTGCCGAGACCTTGCGATACGCCTCCACCAGGTCCTGCGTTTTCAACGACGGCAACTGCTCAATGAATTCCAGCGCCTGCTGGCTCTCGTTGCGGTTGCGATGAACGACCGCGATCGCTTTGAGCATGCCGGCGATGCGCTGGGTGTAGTCTTCCGTGAGAAGTTGCAGCTGCTCGGCCTGCGAGGTCGCCCCATCGAGAGTTGCGGCGATGTCGGTCAGGCGCTTTTTGAGTTCATCGAAATCGATAAGCGACACCTTATCATCAGTGAGAAGGGTCAGAAATCCGCTTATGTAATCGCTATGGTTTGTTTCCTGGGTCACCTTGGTCTCCTGATTTATCGATGAGGTAGTATTCGATTCTCGCCAGCCGTCTTTCGACCTCAGATGAGAACCGGAAGAGTTCCTCTTTACTAACCAAGCCTTGTTTCACAATCACCTCGAAATTGGCCAGCTTTTTGTCAAGCGTTGCCACCACTCCGGATTCCGCCTTCGCGGCCAATTCTATTTTCAGCGATTGCAAGGTCATGAAGTAGGCGGCCGCCAGACCCAGGGCCACCGACAGAATGTTGATCAAAGAATTGCTCAGATGCAGACCTTGATCACGTTTCGTAGACATATCCAACCTCGCTTTTTTGTTGACGCCTCGATGTGACCCACTCCTTCTTGCAAAAGAAGCGGAAAGGAATCAATTTGGCTAAATACTCGTTATATATCATTATGATGCTGACCGTCGCGCTGGTCGGCGGGTGCGGCGAGGACGGCAACAACAATCCGGCCCCGACCTCATCAGCGCCACCGGTGACCACCCCCGATGGCATCAGTCTGCTGGGATTGTCTGATGGACGGGTATTGAGCTACCTCGTCACCGACACCGTTACGCTGTTGTATCCGACCTATATCGTAGATGTTGCCACCTCCTCGCTGAACGTCACGATCAGCGGCGCCAACCAGGACTGGCAGATCAAGCGCGACAGCATTCCGGTCGTGAACATAAAGGTCACTGCCAATACCGTCCTGTTCAACGGTTACTGGCAGAACGTAAATGGACAGGATTCGCTTTTCTACTTCTCGGTTCCGTCCATTACGATGGTGAAAGACTTCGAAGAAACATCCTCCTGGGAAGGGTATTGCCCGTCTTTCGCCGACAGCGCCCGGGTGTTTTACAGTACCTACTTTGGATTCTACTTCACCAAGAAGTACACCGGCACCGAACGACTCTACCTTCCGGCCGGTGAATTCGATGCGTATCGGTTCGATATCCAGCTGTTCGACAGCGAACAGAAGAAGGACGTGGTCATCAATCTGTCGGAGCATTACGCGCCGGGAGTCGGCCTCGTGCAATTGACTCTTCGCGGAGGCGCGCTCATACGCACCCTGAGCCTGATCGATGTCTCGGGGCCGGTCAATTGATCTGAGTGACACGGTAGCTCAGAAGCAGACAGTCTCGGCCGTTCAATAAAGCCGGACGCATATTGATTCTAACCGGCCAGTCTCCCGACAACTGCAGTTCCAGAGCCGCCTCATGGCGTTCGATTCTGTTGATCCTTCCCGTCATCGTCTCACGCGACTTACCGGTGTCGGCCACCGGCCCAATTTCCACCCGGTGCGCCACATAACGCGTTCGCTCTGAGCGCTGGTCCGCAGCAAGACCGGCAATGACAAAATTCTCTCTCAGGCCGTCGTGGCTCAACTCCAGCAGGGCATCTGGCGAGCTCTCGTCAAGAACCAGGCGATACCAGCCAGCCGCTTCTCTTCCCGATGCTTCCAACCGATAATGGAAACCGGCGAAGTGTGGAGCCGGGTGTTCCAGTGGCCATATCACCACCCCGTCTCTGGTCTGAATTGACCTGGCAACCGCTTCCAACTGGGCGTGTGTCGCCATTCGATACGGCACGAGACCACTCGAAAGGTTATCGCTTTCCGAGTGATCGACCGGGTTCGTAATCTGAGAACTGGGGAACAATTTCAATTCGATTCGGGTCACTGACGATGACAGCCGCTGCAGCCGCCTTTCCAATTGCACCGCCAAGCATCGTTCTTTACCCCGGTAGCCTATCAACCAGCCGAACTGCGGCTCCGTTTTGGGAATGGCTGCCAAAGTCGCCTGCTGCAGAAAGGACGCATCAATCTCCTCACCGGTTAGCCGAACCACTTTGGGATGACCGTCATCATTTACCACGAGTACCGGGATTGAACTGTAACAGGGAACGACGAGATACCGCTGATCGAAATCCAGTTCCGAAAGACAGCTCAATTCGAATGGATGGTCAACACGGTGCGCCGAGGACGAATCGTGCGAAGCAGATATCTGTCTGACACTGAGGTCTTTTGTGATCGATGTGTTCGGCTGGGCACCCCGATAGACCAGCGATGTTTCGAGAACTTTCTCAATCTGCCGGTATTCGAAACAGCACTCCCGCACCTGGCCGCCCGCGTCCGGATATGATTTCAGCGGCTGGTGACTGCAACTGCGAATATCTCTGTGACAGATCGAACACCGGGCGAACTTGAAAGTGAAGCCGATGGAACACTCTTTGTAAATGCCGCCGTCGATGTTCTCTCTCAGACGCTCAGCATCGGCCGATCCTTTCAACCAGTAGAAATAGCCCTTGACCCAGGTGCTGTCGCCTCGGGATTCAATCACGGCATGGAAATTCCGGCCAATCGGCAGGCGGTCCTTGCGATGCCCCACCATCACCGGTGAATCAATCAGCAGCCGGGCCAGGGTCTCCATCTCATCGCGGGGAAACCGACCGCCGAAGCTGTTGACCTGGTCCGAGGCAATATACATGGCCCGAATATAGAGGTCCTCCGGCCGTAGCTGGGAAGGCGGCTTGATATTGGCGTTGACAAGTTTGACCAGTTCCACTGAGGGTTTGTCATCGAGCGGTTCGGCCAGTTCGGCCGTCAATCGACCCGGGATGAAGTTCATTGTGCCTCCCTAAGGTATTGTGTATAAATAGATTCATAAAATCATAATCACCCTCTGAAGACCCGTAATAATGTGCATGAATTTGCTTATATATCGTCTGGGGAGTACTCAAAACCGACTCCGCAAGAAAAAGGCAAGCCACTACAGTACAACATCTTATGCTGGCCTGAATGCTTTTATAGCGAGTAAGGCACAACCGTTGCTCAAGGGTATACTGGCAGATAACTTATAACTAATGGATGGTATCAAATATGATGGTTTATAGAAGACAAGAAAAGCACCCTCTGAAATGGGTCCTGGCAGCGATACTCTTCGTCATGGTCATGACTATTACTTTCTCGGATGTCCACGGGATAAACGTTGATAACTCCCGGTCCGACAGCCGAGTGACGAGCACGGCAACTGACCACAGCGACTCCTACGATATCGGCGACAATCCGGCTGATGACACCAATGATTGTGAAAGTGGAGGCGGCACAATGGTTGATCCTGCCAACGACCTGCCCGGCGACTCCAATCTACCCGTACCGGAACCGACTACTTTAATTATTCTGGCGTCCGGTCTGGCTGTCATCTACGCGGCCCGTTTCGGTAAAAGGCAAAGATAACTCTCTCCACTCCTCCCTACCCTATACGTTGCATCGACTGGCAACTTGCGCGACTATCTTTGTTTCACACCCGCCCTACCCGTGGGGCGGGTGTAATCTTTTGGCGGATACGCAAAGGCCACACCGCCAAGGCCAGCGCCATAAGAGCATCGCACTGATTGTTGTCATCCCACCGCGCCTGCCGAAGTTCATCTTCCAGCGACCAGATTTTCCCGTCGCCGTCAGGAAGCTCCCAGCGCTCATATGAGATTTGCCCGCGGGCATGCATCAGTTCCAGGTTGGTCAGCAGTTCCGCCTTGGTTGACGGCGTGAAAATCACCGTTTCCGGCCGGTACTCCCGCAACTGCTCGGCGACCACGTCCCCCAGCCCGGTGGCATCGACTACCAACCGACCCGGATAGAGCTGCTGGCGCATCTTGATCCTGTCAATCACCACGTTCCAGTCAAACATCTTCATCCGTTCCAACTGCACCACCCTGACATTCTCGCCGGCAACCTCGACCGTGATTCCCACCGTGGCCGTTTTCTTTCTCGCCAAATCCCAGCCGGAGAGAAAGAATCTACCCTCTTCAGCAGTTTCGAGGATCTTCATCATTTCACCGAACTGCTTCAGAGCGCGGTCAATATCCGCCCCCCTGAGAATCTCCCCACCGGCATCGACGAACCGCCCCATGATGTTTTGCTGCGCGCGTCGCTCCGAGAAGTACTTCATCCGGTCGTCAAGAAATTCTTTTGACAGGTGAGGATTCTCCCGGCTGTCGCCGTACTGAAAGTATCCACGCCGCTTGTGATTTGTGATATCACGCACGCGGCGGTAAAACCAGTTCTTTCCGTTGGGCGTACTTACCAGGTCGAGCATACCATGGCGATCGGCCAGGCGCATCTGAATGACTTCTTCGACAACGTATTCCGGGTCCGTTTCAAAGGCAACCTCGTCGAAAACGAAGTAATCGTAGTCGTTACCCAGAAGGTACTCCCCCCGATTCTGGGTCGAGCGCGCTTCAATGCTACTGCCGTTGCCGAAGGCGATCCGGGGATAAGGCGTGCGCACGTATTCCGTCACCAGCGAACCCAGCAGGTCCGACTGGTTTATAAAGCGCACAACCTGGTTGAAGATGATATTGGCCTGGTCCTGGGTTATCGAGGCACAGGCGACGCGGTAGCGTCCGCAGCCGTCGAATCGGAGCTTGCGTATGCGATACAAAGCCCGATGCAGTATCTTCACGGCGCAAACGAACGATTTTCCCCAGCGATTACCGGTGATCAGAATGTTCTCCGGTTGCGTTGAGCGCGTTAGCCAGCGAATCTGACCCGGGTGGAGCTTGCCCCCCAGCACCGCCTCGGTGAAGTAATCGGCATCACACAACGCGCGCTTCCAGTCAATGTGCGATGGAGTCGAAGTTATACCAGGTCCCTGATTTTCCGGCTTGCGGTTTCACGGTCGAGCAGACCGTTTTGATAGAGCTTCAGGATGCTGTCCAGCTGGCTGGATTCCACTGTGGCCCGTTCGAGAGCCTGGTAGCTGAAACTGTTGTCAAAATTAAAGCGGCACTTCAAACTATAGCCGGCGAGGGCCAGTTCGACATTGCCGATCCATTCCAGCAAATGGCTCACCTCCGCCTGAACTGACCGGACTTGCCGCATGACCATATCAAATTTGAAGTTCGACCACGTGGTGGTAGCGCCGTAGGAGTAACCCAGCAGAAACGGCGCCAGGTTGGTGCCGGCACAGATCTCTTCGACCATCGCCCGATGCTGCACGAACCAGGATGAGGACGCACTGCGGGAACCATCCGCTCCGATAGAACTGACCGCAACATTGTCCCACGTGACCGGGTTTTCATCGACCTCGCACGACTTGATCATGTTGACCGTGGAATCGAAGTAGGCATTGATACGGTCAACATAGGCGCTGTCGGATTCTCCGGCGAACCTTTCCGGCGGCGTGATCTTCACGTGCAACCTTTGAAAACCGGCATTATGGCTGGCGCGACGCATATCGTTGACCAATTGCTGCTCGATATAGGTAACGAACGGAACCGCCTGAAGTATCGACCGGCCAAGCGGCTCGGAAACACCATTACTCAAAGGGATGTAATAGAAATCTGGGCGATTCAGATCAATGGTGCGATTGTCAGTTTCAAGCAGGAGTTTCTTGCGGCCGGAATCGAGGTCCTCGCGAACATCAACCGGGTCCACCGGCACGAAGCGGTCAACCGCCGAACCGTCTTTCTTGACAGTCAGGAATCCGCCGGCCAGACCGTCGCGAAAAAGGCAGGTCAGAAAATCCGTCAGGAAACTCACCAGGCTGACCGCGTTGCCGGTGCGAGTGGCGTAGAGATTTCGGGTCATTTGCCGCAGATGCCGCGCTGCCTCATCGGCCGCCGGATGGTTGCTATCGTCTATGATTTCGTACTCACCGGGTGCCGCGGCCAGCCGTACCCAGGTCCAAATGCAGGCATTTACCACCGGGATATTGTCGGCGAGGAAGCGGTATAGCAGGGTGCGATAGCGACCCGTTTGTATATCGTGGTTGCTCACCCTGAGCATCCTCTCAATAGCCGCCGCCGTGGGCAACGAGGCACCTTGCGCCAGGGCGGTCCTGGCCGCGCGCGGTCGCAGCACACACTCCGATGATTTCTGCCTCTTGCCTGATCTTCTGAACAGCTTCATTCGTCTCCTTTTATTAAGCCTGGAGACCGGGAATCAACAGCCGTCCGCTGCTGTTTTTGGAGTCTGTTCGCCGGAGCGTGGGCCAATCTACTTTGGTTTTTCCACGGACTGTTTTAGATTGATTACTGCACCTAATATGCAGAGGATT
>JAUXCD010000214.1 GCA_030619085.1 Candidatus Zixiibacteriota bacterium | reverse complement strand
TGACAATGAATTCCTGTGTCTTTAGCTCGCCCATCGTTTATAGCTCCGGCATCCGAATGAAATCGGGTGCATCCCAGTCCTTGCGCATCGGATAACCCTGGTCCCAGTCTTCAGACAATAGAAAGCGGGTCAGGTTGTTGTGATTTCTGATATTGATTCCGAACAGTTCCCACATTTCCCGCTCGTACCAGTTGGCGGCCGGCCAGATTTCCTGGACCGAGTCCAACTCCGCCGCATCGTAAGGGAAGAATATCTTGATATCGACGCGGTGCTTATCATTGATCGAGGCGAGGGAATAAACGGCCTCGAACCGTTCACCGGTATCGACGGCCGACAGACAGCAAAAGAAGTCGAAACGAAGTTGCTCGTCATCGCGAAGGGCCCGGGCGGTCTCAACCAGATCGGCCGGTTTGACCTCAAAGATGGGGTCGTAGCGACCGGTATCCAGAAGGGTCAGCTTGCCTTCGAAATGTCCGATGATGTAATCGCGAAGTTCGTCTTTTGTCATTTTACTTGCCCTGCCAGTCGGCGAGCTTTTCCTTCTTCACTTTTTCCTGCAGATGAATACACCCTTCCAGCAGTGATTCGGGACGGGGAGGGCATCCGGGAATGTATATGTCGACGGGAACGATGTGATCGATTCCCTTTTCAACGGAATAGCTGTCATAATAGAAAGGACCGCCGTTGATCGTGCAGCCGCCCATAGCGATTACATAGCGCGGCTCGGCCATCTGGTCATGGAGCCGGCGAAGGCGCGGGGCCATCTTCTTGGTGATGGTACCGGCTACTATGATGAGGTCGCTCTGGCGGGGGGTGGCGCGGAAAATCATGCCCAGGCGGTCAAAGTCGTATCTGGAAGCACCGGTGCACATCAGTTCGATAGCACAGCACGCCGTCCCGAACAGCAAGTACCAAATAGATTTAGCTCTCGCTTGGTTGAGCACCGTTTCCACTGACGTCAGCACTAAGCCGCCGCCGGGGATTTTCTCGGAATAAATCGGAAGCTTTTTGATTATACCCATTTGAGCACTCCTTGCTTCCAGGCGTAATACAAACCGTAGAAGAGTATCAAAATGAAAATCACCATCTCAATCAAAGCGTATAGCCCCAGTTGGCCGAAAGCCACCGCCCACGGGAAAAGGAAGACCGCCTCAACATCGAATATGACAAAAATCAGGGCGAAGATGTAAAAGCGAGGATTGAACTGAATCCAGGAATCGCCGATTGGAAGCTCGGCACATTCGTAATTAATGGTCTTGGCCGGGTAGGGGTGAGAGGGTCTGATCAGTCTCGCCAGAAAGAAAGTAAACAAGACAAGTCCAATCCCGATAACGATGAAGATAAGAATCGACAAGTACGGTGCCACGTAGAAACCTTTCATGTCTCAGAATTCTTTCCGACTTGTGACTATATTCACAATAGACTCGGACAAAGTACCTACTTTCGCGCATGTGTCAAGCAATTTTTTAAAAAAGGGGTCTGGAGGAACTTGTTTTCTATCAACAACTACCGTCGCCAGTTAACGGTCGTTTGAGGCTGGATAACATAAACGATAACAAGAGGATATCGTCGATAGGCCGGGTGAATATTCTCCGCGAAAGAATGAAGTAATTCGCGCAAAGAGATGCATCGCGGCCGGCTGAGCGATCAGCCGGCCATGCGCCGGATTTTCACGTACAGAGCTATAGCCAGGATCGCTATGATGACGGTTGCGACCACCAGCCCCCGACGACGGAAGTAATACTCGTCGATAAGTGAAGCGGCGTTGGCCGTCACGCTGTCAGCCTTGGCGACTCCCGCCTCTGACCGGGAGAGGACCGAATCGATATTGAACGCGTGCACCATCGACCGGGTCTCAAGCAAAGCGCTCTCCACTTCTTTGAGCCGGAACTCCTCGTCGGTAGTCATCATACCTTTGGTAATGGCGTCATTGAGCAGCGCCCTGGCTCCGAGATGCGCGACCAGTAGTTTGTTCACGGACTCGGCAACGGCGGCCGCCGTTTCATAACCGTGGTTGCCATCGTCTTGGGCGTGACACTCCAAACAGACTGAGCCTTCAGTAATTCCGAGCATATCATCGGACGGTCTGAGTATCTTGTGATTGGAGTGGCAGGTCTCGCACATCGGGAAATCATTTTCCTCATACGCGATCTTGTGCGGGGAGTTGTCGAAAAGCTCCCATTGCAGAGCATGACAATTGCCGCAGACGTTTGAGATTGAGCTAAATCCCGGTGGTGTAGCGCCGTGGTTGCCGTGGCAGTCATTGCAGGCCGGTGCTCCCAGGTCGCCGCGTTCGAGCAAAGCCATCCCGTGCACCGATTGCTGATAGTCGGCCAACTGGTCGGTGGGGATGTTGTATTTGGCCATATATACCTCGTCGGCATGGCATCGCCCGCAGGTTTTGGGAATGTTGGTGGCATAGACCGTCGAGTGCGGCGTTCTGGAGTCGGCGATATCATGTACCGAGTGACAGGAAATGCAGTTGGCCGTGTTTTTATCGCCCTTGCCGAAAAGGAGCTTTCCATGCACCGAGGTTTTGTATTTATCAAGCTGATCGGTTGGCAGCGATGGATTGCGCTGCCCCATGTAAGCGGCATCGCTGTGACAGCGGCCGCAGAACCGAGGTACTTCGGCGTGCGAAGGAACGCCTCGGTAGCCTTTAACTTCCCGGACGTCATCCATATCTTCCAGAGTGGGGTCGCCGCCGTGGCAGTCGACACAATCGAGGCCCTTGGAGCGGTGGATGTCGCGGATGAATTTATGCGACGGTCCGTCCTGCTCCTCGAAATCCTGGTGGCAACTCAGGCAGTTGCTATCGGCGGCCATTGCCGGCAAGGCAAACAGGGCGAAGGTCAATGTAAACAGAGTCAGATTTCGTAACATCGCCGCCTCCTATTCCACGATATACCCTATTACGGTCATGACTATTATGAACAGCAGCACCAGGTAGCCGAAATACTTGAACACCTGGGATTTCTGCTCGCGGGTCGACTTGCGATCCAAAAACGGCACCAACGCCAGGATCAACCCCCCGATAGTGAAGATGGCTATTCCAAAAAGCTCACCCTCGATAAAGAGGATATGTGCCGGCAGCATCTTGAGAGCCTGAAAAGCGAACATGAAGTACCATTCCGGACGGATAACGGGTGGCGGCGGGGCGAAAGGATCGGCCTTCGTGCCCAGCGGCCAGTGGATGACACCGACGCCGTCGGGGAAAAGCACCACCAGAATGGCCAGGACATTGAGGACTATCAGCCAAACGAGCAGATCCTTGGCCAGGAAGTTGGGGAAGAACATTTGGTACTTTTTCTCGGAATCGGGCTTGTCTTTCCAGCCGATCGGTTCGCTCATTCCCTGGCGCTGGATGAAGATAAGGTGGGCCGAAAGCAGCACTGTGAACACACCGGGCAGGATAGCCACGTGGAGCCCGAAAAATCGGCCGATAGTGGCGCCGGTAACTTCTTCACCGCCGCGCATGACGACCATCAACTGCTCACCGATTACCGGCAGGGCGCCGGCCATCCCGGTGCCGACCCGGGTGGCGAAATATGCCAGTTCGTTCCAGGGCAGCAGGTAGCCGGAAAAGCCGAAAGCCATTACCAGACCCATCATGCCCATGCCCGAAAGCCAGGTCAACTCGCGCGGTTTCCGGTAGGCTTGGGTGAAAAACACCGAGAACATGTGAATGAATACCGCCAGCACCATCAGGTTGGCCGACCAGGAATGAATGGATCGGATTAGCCAGCCAAAAGAGACGTTGCTGATAATGAAGCGCACGGATTCATAAGCGGAATCGGCCCCGGGGCGGTAATACATCAATAGAAGAATTCCGGTGACCACCTGGACGATGAACAAAAAGAGGGAGATACCGCCAAAGTAGTAGAAAAAGGAATGACCGTGAACCGGCACGACCTTGCCACTCATATACTCAATCAAGGCCCCGATCTTGAAACGGTCATCGATCCACTGGAACAGCTTTTGCCCCGAGCCGGCGGTTACCGGTGATCTTTCCTCTGCCATCAGGCATCCTCCCGACTGACAAAGATGGCGTCTGAGTCTTCCTTGACGATGTATTTGGGAAGGGGCCTGGGCGGCGGACCGGAGATATTTTTGCCGTCATCATCGTATCGGCCGTTGTGACATGAGCACCAGATGATCCCCAGGTCGGTGCGGCGCTGGACGGTGCAGTCGAGATGGGTGCAGGTAGCGCCCAACGCTTTGAGTTCGCCGGACGCGGCAACGAACACGATTCCCAGGTCACGGCCGTATTTGAAGTATTTGGCTTTCTTCTGGTCGGCTTCGATATCCGCCCGGGTGAAGGGCAGTTCCAACTGAGACAGGTTGGCTTCGGCCGTCGCGGGAGGCACCAGATATTTAACGACAGGATAGAACACCGCCCCCAGCGTGGCCAAGGCGCTGCCACCGAGGATTATCTCCAGAAATCCACGACGGCTGTTTTTGTTGTCGGCCATTGTTCCTC
>JAUXCD010000173.1 GCA_030619085.1 Candidatus Zixiibacteriota bacterium | reverse complement strand
ATGAGTAATCTGAGAATCTTGTGCACAATCTACCTCCCACATTTGGTTCTTACAGAGGTTATGAAAAAGCCAACTCACGTGCCGTATGCAATGGCCCAAATCTATGCATCGTAGATGGCGCTGTCAACAAGAGTCCATAACTTCTCGCGTGTCGCTCGCTGTGCACGAATGTTTTTGTGGCGCTTACCGGCCATGAGTCGTAAGATTAAACATGTTTGTGGTTGAGTTACTATTCATGTCGACAGGGGCCGCGGTAGTCGGACTTCTGGCTATGTTGGCCATTAGCTCGGTGGGCGAGAAGAAACTCCGTGCCGCTCTGATTGCCACCGCCATGCTCATAGTGTTCACCGCCGGATGGTTTGGGTTTTTCTTCTTTAAATCCCTGCCGGCAATTTCCATGGTCTCATCCATAGCTATCGTGTGGCTGCTGGCCGCGCTGTTTTTCGCGCCACTCGGCAAACGGCGAGTGCTTCAGGTTGGAGAGATTACATCGAAAGTCGATGAACGAGACACCGCCTTTGCCCGCGAGGAGTATCTTCCGGGAACAGACAAGCACACTCAATACTATGCCGTGCACCCGGAGCATAAAGACATCGACGACAAGATTCGCACGCTGCCGCTGCTTCTGGAGGAGGGGGGACGGTACTACGATGCGGCCGTATCCGAAGAAGTCAAATCTATCTTCAGTAAGATCAGAATGATGGCGACCCAGGTCGATGGCGACGTAAACCCTGCCTGCAAACCGGTCGAGGCCGAAGCAATTACGGCACATATCAAACGCATGATGGTGATTCTCGGTGCCGATGATGTTGGCATAGCAAGATTGAACCCGATGTTTGTCTACTCCCATGTGGGGCGCGGACCAGAGAAGTGGGGCCAGCCGATTGAGAACAAACACAAGTTCGCCATCGCTTTCGTTATTGAGATGGACTACGATAGAGTGGAGACGGCGCCGCGCCTTCCTGCCGTTCTGGAATCGGCCGAGAATTACCTCAAAGCGGCGCAGATTTCGGTATCGGTGGCGCGGTATATTCGGGCGCTGGGGTATCCGGCCCGGGCGCATATTTCCGACAGCAACTACCAGATTATGCTGCCGCCGGTGGCACGCGATGCCGGCTTAGGGGAACTGGGCCGCCACGGTTACCTGATTTCGCCGCGGTTCGGCAGTCGCATCCGTCTCGGGGCGGTCACCACCGATATTCCACTTATACCGGGCCGGCCGATATCGTTCGGTGTCCGGGACTTCTGCGATAAGTGTCTCAAGTGCGCCGTTAACTGCCCGCCGTCTGCTATCGAAAAAGGAACCAGCACCAACGTGCGTGGAGCGCACAAGTGGCCGCTTGATGTTATGAAATGTCTGCATTACTGGAGAGTGGCCGGGACCGACTGTGGGCTGTGCATGAAAGTCTGTCCGTTCAGTCATCCTCCGACTCTCGTACATAATCTCGTCCGGATGGGCATCAAACGCTCGGCCATAGCCCGAAGCGTCTCGGTCTGGGGCGATGACCTGCTTTACGGTCGCCGGCACATCCCAGGCTGATACCAATTCCAGCGACAATTCTCTTCGGGGATCCAGTTCCGGATATTGTTGAAGGTCAGAAAAACATTGCTAACCTGCTCGCCCTGCGGGTCAGAACCAATACCCCAAGTGTAATAACGGTAATGATCGAGATCGTAAATGTCGGCAGGGTCAGAGTTAAACACATGAATAGCTGCCGACCTGGAGTTCGTGCCAACGAGACCAAGTCCGAGGATGATAGCCAGTACTAAAATAGTCTTCTTCATGGTTGCTCCAACCAGATTAAGATGTTGATCCTCAATGAGGAATATAGTTTTTCTCTATAGGTTGTAGTAGCAAGTTCCGACCAGTCATACATTAAACGGTAGATACTAATGGACAATACAATCCACTGTTATGCCAACAGCTTACGTGAATCGGTCAAAAAGTGTCTTTAGTGTCCTGATTAACTCTTCAAGCCGAACATCGCAAAAATGTGCAATATTTGTGCGCTGATTCCCGTCCGGAGACGATCATTTCGATTGTTTGAAATCCTCCCGGACCGGATGAAAGACATCGATAATCAGGCAGTCGCTGATCGATTTGCCGCTGTGGGGGAGGTCCGGTGGTATCGCAGCTATATCGCCCGGTCGCATAATCTTCGATTCATCGCCGAGGGTCAGTTCGAATTCTCCTTCGATCAGGTTGACGATCTGTTCGTGCGGATGTGCGTGTTCGGGCATAGCGGAATCCGCCTTGATACTCCAGTAGGCAATAGTCATACTGCCGCAGTGGACAAACCGTCCCCGGTAACCGGGGACCGGTTCTGCTTCCCTGACGCTTTTTATATTCAGAAAAGGCATAGCTCAAACCTCCTTTATGGTCGCAGTTTCCATACCTGTTATCACTTCGGGTCGTTTGCCGAAGCTACCGGCTAAGGCAACTTATGACCTCGCCGATGTACATGCGGTGGTAGTCCTTTTCGGGATACTCGTCGTGGATGCCGCTTTCGATGAAATGCTCCGGGTCGAGGTCCTGGAAATAGATTTTGCGGCACTCCAGCACTAGGCGTGCCTCGGCAAAATAGATCGAGCCGGACTCAGTCGTAATTGGCGACAGTCCGGTCTGGGCCACTTTGTCAACATCGCGGCCAGACTTGGTGCCGCAGAACTTCAGCACGTCGCGGTACTTCTCATCGAAGAAAGTAAGAGTGAAAGTGTCAGCCTTCTCCATGAAACCGTAAGTGTGACGGGTGGGCCGGACAAAACAAAAGCAGGCCTTTTTGTTCCAGAGTTCGCCGAACGCACCCCACGATGCGGTCATCGTGTTAAACGACTCAGCATTGCCGGCGGTGATTAACATCCAGTCATCACGGATCAGCTCGAAAGTGTTGTCAACTATCCGGTCGGGATTGATAACTTTGAATTCAGACGTCATGACATCATCCTTATCACTCGGTACCGCTTAAAGTTCAGGACTTGTTGGCTTGGCGCATCGACAGCGCAATCCGTTTTCTATCAAGATCGATATCAAGGACCGTCACTGTTACCCGCTGGTGGACTTTCACGATCTCAGCAGGGTCCTTGACATATCGGTCGGCCAGTTCGCTGATATGCACCAGGCCGTCCTGATGCACGCCAATGTCCACGAAGGCTCCGAAGGCAGTGACGTTGGTAACGATAGCTGGAAGTTGCATGCCGACTTTGAGGTCGTCCATGCTTTTGACCGATTCATCGAATTGGAACGATTCATATTCCGCTCGCGGGTCGCGTCCCGGCTTGGCCAGTTCGCCGCGGATATCCTCAAGGGTCGGCATCCCCACGCGGTCAGTCACGTACCGAGAGAGGTTTATCTTCTTCTGGAGAGATTCATCGCGCATTAACTGGGCCAGGGTGCAGCCGAGATCGACCGCCATCGCCTCGACCACGGTATAGCTCTCCGGATGGACGGCGCTGCGGTCGAGGGGGTTATCAGCATCGACAATTCGCATGAATCCGGCCGCCTGCTCGAACGCTTTTGGCCCCAGGCGGGGGACTTTGCGAAAAGCGGCGCGTGACTTAAACGGGCCGTTTTCGTTTCGGTAGTCGATAATTTTCTGGGCAAGTTGCGGTCCCAGGCCGGACACGTAGGTGAGAAGCTGCTTGCTGGCGGTGTTGACCTCAACTCCAACAGCGTTGACACAGCTCATTACCGTGTCATCGAGCCCGCTCTTCAGTTCTGTCTGGTCCACGTCGTGTTGATACTGACCAACACCGATGGACTTCGGGTCAATCTTTACCAACTCCGCCAGCGGGTCCATGAGCCGTCGTCCGATCGAAGCCGCGCCGCGAATAGTGACGTCGTATTCAGGCAGTTCCTCACGCGCTGTCTCGGAGGCGGAGTAAACGGACGCCCCGGCTTCACTAACCATCTCGACAGCTATATGTTCGGGTAGTCCGAGTTCACGTACGAAGGCCTCGGTTTCGCGACCGGCGGTACCGTTTCCAATGGCCACCGTGTTGATTTTGTATTTTTGGCATAGCGCTTTTATCTCCGTGGCGGCGTCTTCGCGCTGGGCATCGGATAAGTGCGGAAAGATCGCCCCATGGTGAAGAATGCTGCTCTGACGATCGAGGCAGACCACCTTGCATCCGGTTCGCAGGCCCGGGTCGATAGCCAGAACGTTTTTGCGGCCCAGGGGAGGGGTCATGAGCAGTTCGCGCAGATTTTCGGCGAAGACTCGGATGGCTTCCTCGTCTGCCCGCTTGCGCGATTCCGCCCGAATCTCCGTTTCCATCGCCGGTCCCAACAGTCGCTTGTAGCTGTCGCGGACGGACTCGATCACCTGCCGCGAGGCCGCGTTGGCACTGATTACGAACATATCATCGAGAATACCCAGCGCCTTGTCTTCCGGGGGCATCATGTGAAGCCTGAGGATTGATTCCGTTTCGCCGCGGCGCATGGCCAGAATGCGGTGCGAGGGGCATTGAGAGAGAAGTTCCTCCCAATCGAAGTAGTCCTTGTACTTGGCGCCTTCAGCTTCCTTGGCAGGAGCTACCTTCGACGTGATCATTGCCTCGCGGGAGAAGAGATCCCTGAGCCTGGCGCGCGCCTGCGTGTCTTCGTTAATCCATTCGGCGATAATATCGCGCGCCCCGGACAGGGCGTCCTCGATGGAGGTCACTTCTTTCTCGACGTCGAGATACTTTTCGGCTTCTTTGGCCGGATTGAAATTATCCTGAGTGAAAATCAATTCGGCCAGTGGCTCCAGGCCGCGCTCTTTAGCAATAGTGGCCCGGGTACGGCGTTTCGGCCGGAAAGGCAGGTAGATATCTTCGAGCACAGCCATGGTCCTGGCTGCATCGATTTGAGCTTTTAGTTCATCGGTCAGCAGGTCGCGCTCGTCGAGAGACTTCACAATGGCTTCGCGTCGCTTGTCAAGTTCTCTGAGTTGTCCCACCCGGTCGCGGATAGCCGTTATGGCAACCTCGTCCAGGGTGCCGGTAGCTTCCTTGCGATACCGAGCGATAAACGGCACCGTGGCGCCATCGTCAAGCAGGGCGATAGTTGCGGCCACTTGTTGGGGCCGGCAGTTGATGGCCGAGGCAATAGTCGATGCATAGTCACGTGTCATATGTGGAACTCCGCGATGTGAAGCAAAGGCAAGATAACGGCCTTACCACAACCCGATGTTGCAGCAGTGTGACCTTGAGCGTGGAAAAAATGTGGCCACGCCACTCAGTCGCCGCGATCCCCGCCGCGCCGGCCGCCTTGTTTACCGCCGCCGGTGAATCCACCACCGCGACTGCCACGTCGGTCATCACCGAACTGGTTGCCGAAACGGTGACCACCCTTGCGCTGCTCCGGTCGGGGACGGGCCTCGCTGACAGTCAGCTTGCGGCCACCGAAGTCGCTGCCGTTGAGAGCATCGATAGCGGCCCGGGCTTCGTCATCGGAAGGCATTTCGACAAAGCCGAAACCGCGATGTTTTCCGGTCTGGCGATCGGTGACGATGTTGATCGAATCAACCTTACCGTGGGCTTCGAATGCTTTCCGAATAGTCTCCTCGGTCGTGTCGTACGGCATATTGCCAACATAGATATTCATAGATTCCTCGTGATAGACTGACCTGTTCCAGTTGCTGTAACCATAATCAGAAAGCTGGCGCCAGTCAAGTTAATAAACCGCTTCCGCAAGGGCCGCTGCAACTTACGGTATAGCCACGCTTGAGTACGGCAGCTAAACCGGGCATACTTTTTCCGTGGAGAATTCGTGCCATTACGCGCACTAATTGGACCATTGCGGTCATGTATAGTATACTAACAAATCCATCTATTATATTGACAGCATATGGATTGATGTGTATCTTATAAAATAGGATATAGTACAAATTCATGTCCTACACGGAGTGGTACTGCGAGCAATGTCATAAATCAATCGAATAATCTGCGATTCACAACGCAAGGAGGTTAGTATGAAGTTCCGGGACTT
>JAUXCD010000080.1 GCA_030619085.1 Candidatus Zixiibacteriota bacterium | reverse complement strand
AATTCTGATCGCTATGCAATTGCACAAATTCTTTGTAGGTAATAAGTTGGTAACATTAAAACAGTTCTGAAAGGAGCAACGAATGATAAGAAGAATTTCAACAATTCTTATCCTCACTACACTCCTTTTCGCTTTAATTGCGATGACAGCCTTTGCCGCCAAGTCTCCCAACGAACGGCAGAATAACAAGGTTGCTATCAAGATAGCGGATTATGCTTTCCCGGATGAATACAATTACTATCCGTCTTCCGGTGAAGAGACTCGTGTTTCACTCGATAAAACCAAGTCCCCTGCTGCAGGCTTCGGTTACAAACTAGGTGAAACTCATTATGAGTGGCAGCACAACAGCACCATGGGACGCCAGTTGATCTGGGGCAGTGACACCGAGTGTCCGTGGACGCTGCATGCTGACTGGATGTACCTGCCGTCAGGACTTCTTGTCGACCGTCAGATTCTGTATAACGCCTGGGATGGTTCAGCCGGTGTTGAAATCGGTATTTTCGATCAATTCCAGGGTGGCGGTGACTACGCCGGTTACCCGAGTATCGCTGTAACCGGCGACAACCGCGCCGTCGTGGCCGCCCATAACGACGTCGGTACTACCGGTAAGTACGCTATACAGGCCTGGTGGCAGTTCGGCTGTAACCAGTCTCTGTTCAGCTATACCGTTGCTCTTCCCGATTCTCTGGATGAGTGCGGTAACACCGCTTTAGATTTACCCGGTGATGACGACTATGTCTGGCCGAAAATCGCCATCCAGAGTCCTCCCGATGGTGAGATGGTCACCCATTTGATCGGCTCCGTCTTTGGCGGCGGTAGCGGTCAGCAGGCCTTCGGTTACTTCCAGAAGGTCGGCGACAACGCCGGCGGCGACTGGACTTTTGGCTGTGCCATCGATACTATCGGTAACGGTGAATCATATGACCTCTCCACCGGCACCGAAGGTGAAATTGGTATTGTCTGGCAGGCTCGCCTGGCTGAGGCCGGCTGCGACACCTGTTCCGAGAACGCCAGCTCCGGTGACATCGGTTATGACCGCCTCAACGGCGATCTGTATATGCAAGTTAACCGTAACTACGGTCGCGGTATCCTCGGTGCTCCTTATCAGCCGGATGCCGGTCAGCCGAATCCGAACTGGTGGGAGAACCGCGTGAACATTACCCGTCACGTAGGTGACGAGCAGACCGGTCGTAACGGCTTCCGTCCGTACAGCGATCTGTCAGCAGTCTTTACCACCGACAACATCTTGCACGTTGCTTATATCGGTATGATCTGGGAATACCCGGATTTCGGTACCTATCGTTGCCGTCTGTTCCACTGGTCTGAGGATCTGGGCTTTGACGTCGATGGTATTCCGAACATTCGTACCGTAGCTTCTGCACAGTGGGAAGTCAACATCTGCAACCCTGGTGCTTTCAAAAACAACATGGCGAAGATGTCGATCTCCGAGTGCGACGGCAAGCTGTACGTGATGTGGGTTGAGTATAACAGCCCCAACACGACCGGCAACGAGAATCATGATGACTGTGCCTTCCGTGCCTTTGAGGAAGGTGGCGGTGACTTCAGTGGTGCCGCCAATGGCGACCTGTTTGTTTCGGTTTCTGCCGATCTGGGTCTGACCTGGGACTTCCCGCGCAATCTTACCGATACCTATGGTGGACCGACCGGCAACCCCAACGGCGCCTGTGACCCTGGTGGAACCGCTGGCCCCTGCCCTGCTGAGAACTGGCCGAGCATGACTCCTTACGGCACCAACTACGCCGTGACCATGCCTGATCCGTCCAACCTCGTTGATATCGATGAGAACCCGCCGTACGGCGGCAGCTACTATCTTGATGTCAGCTATCTGGATGATATCGATCCGGGCGGTGCTGTGATGGATGAAGGCGGCTGGTACAATACGGACCTGCTCTGGATCCGCTTTCCGTGTGTGGAGCCGGTCAGCGCAGCGGGCTTCGTGATGGGTCCGACAAACTTTGATTATCCCTCCTGCGTCAAGCACTGCGAAGTCGAACCGGTTGACGTAACCGTCGAAAACACCGGTAACGACGGCATGACCATGACCGTTTTTGTCGAAGAAGACCCCAGCGCGTTCAGCGGCTGGCTGACCGCCACCGGTTTCCCGTCATCGATTCCGTCCGGTTTCGGTAACGTTGCCACCGGTAGCGTCAACATCAATGCCGGTGGTGCTATCTGTGCCGAGGGTTCGGTGGTTCACGTGACCGGTCGCGTGCTGTTTGACCACAACGCTCCGACTGATGTTGACACCTTCTTTGTCGACCTGATCGTGGCTGATACCTGCGTTCTGCCGAGCTGGGATACCATCGCCACCAACTGCACTGAGTTGATCGTTGGTACCAATGGTAACGCCGGTAACGGCGGCGCTCCGGGTGGTAAGAACCTCGATTACGTTGACGAGGGTGTTGGCGAGTGGCTGGCGGCCAATGCCGCGGCGGCTCCGGACGTCTACCTGTATGACGCTGGGACCATCGCCGGTAGCTTTTCCGATGATGATACGATGATGTACTGGGGTATGTTCCAGGTCACCATCGCCGACAACTCGGCTATGCTGCCTCTGCATGACACCACGGCTCTGGCCAGAATACCGGCTCATTTCACCGAGGTCTTTGCCGACGGTTTCTACACCGGTCTTTACACCAACGGCGACTCCACTCTCGGCTTCGAGGCGAAGTGGTATGCCAATACTGATGACGCCTACTCCTGTGGTTTCGTGGTCAAAGAGACCAAAGTGTACTCGCTCGACGGTGCAGCTCACGACGGCCTGGTGCTGGGTGAAGCCTGTGACTGGGACGTTCCCAGTGACTCCTCCAGCAGCGACAACACTTCCGGTACCGGTGGTGACTTAACTCCGGCTATCAGTAACCTGATGTACCAGCAGGGTACTGAATGGGAAGGCTACAACGACGACGATGAAGAGACTGACGGTGGCTGGGATGAGACCGAACGCTACGGCGCCATGTACTTCCTGCGCGGCTATTCCTATGATTCCGAAGGGAAGCAGACGAATATCCAGACGGATCCTTATGGCATGTACTCGGCTTCGAACGCCAAGTACGTCTATCCGTACGAACTCGGTTTCAACGTCGATTCGTTGTTCAAAAACCATGCTCAGTCCGGTCAGACGGTGTCCGACTCGGTTGACACCGATCTGCACATGGGTATGACCTTTCTGTTCCAGTACAACCTGGCTGCGGGCGATACGCTGTATTTCTATACGGCTTATCTGACCAACATGAACGCTACTGTCCCGACCGCCAGTGGCGGTGTGGGCATTGCCCAGATCGCGGTTGACGCAATGGGCTTCTTCGAGACCTATCTGATGCACGAAGAAGGCTGCTGTGTCAGTCCTGGTGATGCCAATCACGACGGCGGTGTTGACATTTCCGACCTGACCTACTACGTCGACTATATGTTCGGCGGTGGCCCCGAACCGGTCTGTCCGGAAGAGTTCGACAACAACAATGACTGCGCTCTGGACATTTCCGACCTGACCTACTATGTCGATTACATGTTCGGAGGCGGTCCTGATCCTGAGGAATGCATGAACTGCCCCGGACTTCACTAATATTGATCGACAGCAGTTCTGAAAACAAAGGCCATCCCCGAGAAATCGGGGGTGGCCTTTTTACTTGTCGGACATGAACAAATGTTCGATATTGAACTTGTTGAGTTGCGAGGTGTTGACTCAACTCATATTACTTCGGGAGGGTTTCAGGAGTAGTCGAAACAACGCGCCCAAACAGCAAATAGGGGAGAGGCTATCCCGGAGGTTGTTGTAAACCTTTTGGCGTAAAGATCTTATTGGGGGAGGTTATCGTGTATTTATTCAAACAAATTCTTATCTGTTGCGGAAAAATCCGGTGCTGGGGTCTCGGCGAAATATGCCTGCTGTTTTCGGTGATACTCATGGGCACGCCCGCCGCGGCGCGGCAACAGCCATACCAGGCCGTCCAACAACCGCACCTTAAGTTGCACTCGAAAAGCAGGGCCGTGCGGATATTGCCACCGTCGCTGCCTGGCGAAGAATCACTCTTCGCGGTCGGCGACTCACGCCCCGACCGGGCGACAACCGCCTTTAAAATCGGCGATACGTTTTTCGAGGCGCAGCATTTAGGTTCGATGCACCGGCAGGTCGCTTGGGGAAACAGCATCGCCTGCCCCATGACAATCCATATGGGCTGGACATATCTCGCCACCGCCGAGCCGATAGACCGCGCTTTCCGGTATGCCTTCTTTGACGGTGTCTCGGGTACGTTGTCGACACCCTGCAACGTTCAACCGGCCGGTGAATATTCCAGTAACACCTGTCTGGAAGTCACCGATGACAATCGAGCTGTCATTAGCGGCAATAACAACTTAGGCACCGGGTACCAAATCCAAACGTACTGGCAAGGACAATGTAACCAGAGCAATTTCCCGGTTACTTCCTATGTACCCAGGGCTCTGACGTTGTCCGGTAACACCTGCATCGGGGACGATGACGCCATCCTGCGGCCAGCCATTGCCTGGCAGGAACCGGCAGACGGAGAGCCGGTACTGCACGTGGTGGGCACTGTCGCCTGCCTGAGCAGCGAAGGGCGCAGTTTGCACTATTTCCGGAAAGTGGGCCATGACGCGGACGGCCTCTGGACAGGGTTTGTAATCGATACCGTTTTTGTCCGCGAGGGATGTGACATTGCCGCTGGACCGGGTGGCAAAGTGGCCCTTGCCTGGGTAGCGCGACTCAGTGATGAAAGCGGCTGCGACACCTGTTCCGCCACCGGTACGTCCGGCGACGAATATCGTGACCTGTGGGACACCGACCTGTATTTCCAGATCAATACCGCCTACGGTCGTGGTGACCGCGGACAGCCATACGACGGTGTGACCAATTTCTGGCAACCGCGAGTTAATATCACACGCAATGCTGCCGGGACAGATGGCTGCCGTCCCAGGGGCGATCTGTCCACATTGGTGACCTCGGATGATGTTTTTCATGTGGCGTTCATATCAATGGTATGGGACGACGACAATTTCGACACCCATCGATCGCACCTCTACCACTGGTCGGAAGAACTTGGATTTGAGCCGGGCGGCCAACCGAACCTTCGCGCGGTCTCAGCCGCAGATTGGGCGCCGGAAAACTGCGACCCCGGACCATCCAGTCTGAACCAGTCCAAAGTATGTCTGGCTGAGTGCGACGGCCGCTTGTACGTTGTCTGGACGGAATTCAACAGCCCCAATACTACCGGTAATGAATTCCATGATGATTGCGCCGCCAGAGCGTTTACGGGACAGCAGGAGGCTGCCGCCAATGGTGATCTTTTCCTGGCGGTTTCCGGCGATCTGTCGGGCCTGCTGTGGGATAAGCCGCGCGCCGTAACCGACAGCTATGGCGGCCCGTCGGGTGGAGTCGATGATCCCTGTGATCCGTCCGTTGGTGATGGCTGCCCCTGCGAAAACTGGCCCAGCCTCACTGCCTTCGGAAGTGACTATCCCGTCACGCTACCCGAACCATCGAATGTCGTCAATCTTGACGGTGAATACAGCGGTGACTGGTATCTCGATGTAACGTATATCGCCGATCCCGACCCCGGCAGCGCCCACCAAGGTTACGGGGGATGGTACCGCGCCGATTACAATTGGCTGCGCCTGCCTTGTGTCGAACCGATTGAGATCCCGAGTCTTATGCTTTCGCCGAACGGTGTGGCTTTTCCGCAATGGGGTCACCACTGCCAGGAGACCTCGATTGATGTATATATTAACAATCCGGGAAACGCTGTTTTAACCTATATGGTTGAAACCCAAGAGGATACCGGCCCTTATTCCGGCTGGCTGGAGGCGCGCGATTTTGACCTGATGGTGTCCCCCACCGCGTGGGACACCGGGCGCGTCGTTATCAACGCGGCCGGCACACCCGTTTGTGACGCGGGCACGGTCGTTCACCTGACCGGAAGGCTGATCTTCTCGCACAACGCGCCGTCGGAAACCGATATTTTTGAAATCGACTTCCTTATTGCCGATACGCTTTGTCTGCCCTCGTGGGACACAATCTCTACCGGATGTCTGCAACTGACGGTGAGTAATCACGGCAATGCCGGACACCTGGGCATCGGCCGGGTGAACATGGATTACACATCCGAGGGAAACGGAGAATGGCGCAGTGATGCCGAGGTGTATCTCGGCGACGCCGCGACCGTAATCGGATGGATTGATGCCACCGACACGAATATCAACACGGCTATGTACAATCTCCCGATCGGCAATGCCAACAGCTTGCTGCCATTGGGTGGCGGATACCACGAGACTCTGCCGTGGGCCGATATCTGTCATAGCGGCCTTTTTGTTAATCGCGATTCCAGTCTGGCCATTCAGGCAACCTGGTATGCCGGCCGCGATGCCGCCTTCTCGCGCGGCTTCATCATCAAGGCTACCAAACTGTATGCCTTCGACGGTTTGTCGCACCCGGACATTCTCGTGGGGGAGTTCTGTGATTGGGATATCCCGGCCGATTCGCAGAGCGTTGACAATGACTCCGGCCCCGGCACAGACCTCGACCCACCAACTCAAGCTGTTGTCTTTCAACAGGGTGTGGAGTACGATGGGTACAATGATGAAGCCGAAACCGCCTCAGGCGGATGGGATGAATCACAGCGTTATGGGGCTCTGTATTTCCTGCGCGGCTATGTTTACTCCGGTCCGGAGCAGACCCGCAGTGTGATCGAAGCGCCAGACCTGCTCTACACGGCCGCCAACGCTCGCTATGTGTATCCGTACGATTACGGATTTCACCCAGACACCCTTTTCACGCTCCACAACCGGCAGGGTGAGTACATCTCGGATTCGTCTCACACCGATCTGCACAGCGGGATGACCTATGTCAGCAATTTCGATTTGGGCGCCGATGACACCCTGTATTTCTACACCGCCTATCTGACCACCATGAACGCACTTTGGCCCCAGGCCTCGACAGGGACCGGCCCCGGTGCGATAGCCGCCGATGCCCTGGCGTTTTTCCTTGAGTATCTGGCCCATGACAGCGGCTGCTGCGTCGTGCCGGGCGATGCCAACCATGATGGCACCGCCGACATTTCAGACCTCACCTATTTCGTGGATTTCATGTTCGCCGGCGGTCCTGAGCCGATATGTCCGGAGGAATTTGACAACGACAGCAACTGCGATCTGGATATCTCAGACCTGACCTATTTCATCGATTTTATGTTCGGCGGTGGCCCGGAACCGATGGCCTGCCACGTTTGTTGAAGTAAATGAGCCAGTCAAATAAAGTGCGCATTCGGGCTGCCGGGAGGTAGCTGAAGGCGTTTTTTCCCTTGAAAAAAAAGGTGTTTTCGGTTATATTTATACTGTCCCAATAGAGATAAGCATACTGGTAAAAAATTAGTTACTCGTCGAAAACCTCACATTTTTTGACTGATATCGATTCACCGGAGTATCGGCACCGCCAGCCGACCTCCCCAAATGGCCTAAGATGAATGGAGTCAGAGTTTTCCAGTTAAGAAATTATAGATGTTGACGTTTTATATAACACGGTGAATAAGTAACGTATCCGGATAATTTGGAGAAAAAAATGAAAAGTCGGGTGATTCCATTTGTGGTCCTGGTTGCTTTGCTGGCTGTCTTTCTTGGTGCGAATATAGCCCAGGCCAGGCTCTATCCTGACGGCAAACAACCCAAGCCGTTTATCATCAAGGGAGTCGTTTCCGTTCAATTTGAGGATGATGTTGATCTGAGAGGTCTTCGGACAGGCTTCGGTCGCGCCAGCTTCAACCTGCCGAGCTTCGACCGCGTGCTGGATCGTTTCAAAGTCAACGATGCCCGGAAACTGTTTCCGTGGCGTACCGAGAAACCTCCGGTCAACTCGGGATTAAAGGACCTGACCCGGTTCTATGAGATTTCCATTCCTGAGAACCAGGATGTTATGGAAGTTGTCAAGGAGCTCAACCAGAACCCCCATGTCAGGGTGGCCGAGCCGGTCTGGGCGCTGCCCCTGCTGGCCAGCCCCAATGATCCGCTCTGGCCCAGCCAATGGGCTATGGAACCTCCCGGCCCGGACCCCGATTTCTATCATGCCTGGGATATTGAGTCCGGTTCCGACTCAATCAAGCTGGCCATGATTGACTCGGGTGTGAAATATATTCACCGCGACCTGAAGGGTAATATCTGGGTCAACCCGGGTGAGGACCTTGACGGCGACGGCGTGGTGTTCGACCCCGATGACCTCAACAATATCGATGACGACGGCAACGGTGTCAAAGATGACCTTATCGGCTACGATTTTTTCCAGGGCTTCTCCGGCATGGGTACCTGGCCCGGTGAAGACGGTGGCGTACCTGACCCGGACCCGGATGATTTCGGCGGGCACGGCACGCACTGCGCCGGAATCGCGGCCGCCATGACCAATAATGCTGTCGATGTAACCGGTGCGGCCGGTGGCTGGTACGGAGGCAATCGCGCTTTCCGGGGCATCAGCATTATGTGCCTTCGCGTCGGCGGAACCGCCGATGACGGCCTTGGATACGTCAATTCCAGTAACTGCGGCACGGCCATAGACTACGCCGCCGCCAACGGCGCCAATGTAATCAGTTGCAGTTGGGGTTCCTCCTCGAATAGTGCCATGATTGCCGGCCTGCAGAATGCTGCTGTCAACGGTGTGACTATCTGCCACGCCGCCGGTAACGACGGCGCTGATAATCCTGATTACCTTGACTGGGACCCCTACACGAACGTTCTGTCAGTGGCGTCGGTAGCCAGTAATGATGTCAAGGCGAGCAGCTCCAACTACGGCGAATGGATCGATGTCAGCGCCCCCGGAGTAGGTATTCTCTCCACTTATTCTAACATGGGTGTTGCCACGACCGCTACTCTCGGCGGTACCTCGATGGCTTCACCGATGGTGGCCGGACTGGCCCTGCTGATTCGCTCGGCTATGCCATCGCTGACCAAAGACCAGGTCGATTCCCTGATTATCAACACGGCCGACAATATCGATGCTCAGAATCCGCTGTATATCGGCATGCTCGGTTCGGGTCGAATCAACGCTTTCACCGCCCTTTCGGCCCTGGCCAGTGCCAGGTTCACGGCCGATGTTACCGAGGGTGACGCCCCGCTTCAGGTGCAGTTTACCGACCTGTCTCCTGCCTCACCCGACCTGCCGTCGTCCTGGGATTGGACTTTCGGCACCGGCGATGTTTCCACCGACCAGAATCCGCTGTACACCTACACCGACCCCGGTATGTATTCCGTGTCATTGATTACCGATGTCAACAATCCGCTGGGACTGGGCGAGGAGCACCTGAAAAACTACATCTGGGTGCGCGCCGATTCCATGCTGCTTGACTCGGTCGATTGTGAGGCCGGTGATAAGGTGGTGATTCCCATATACCTGGCCAATACCGCCCAGGTTTCGGTGATCAACTTCCCCTTCCGTTACACCAATTCCGAGGGAGTGACGCTTGACTCCTTCTCCGTGGTGGGCTTGCGAACCGAGTATTTCGACGACGTAAAATTCACCTCGCTCGACCCCAACAACCATAAATACACTATCAAAATGATCTCCTCCGCCCTTGGCTACTCCCAGTATCTGACACCGGGCAACGGACCGATCCTGAACCTGTATTTCAACGTCCCGTTGACAGCCGTGGCTGCCATTATCGACATTGACACGGTTACAATTGGCAGTAAAGTTCCCTATGTGGGTACTCTCTGGGGCAATATCGTGCCGCATTTCGAGGCCGGCAAGATAGTTATTACCCAGTGCGTTCACGGCGACTGTGACTGCTCCGGAACCATTGATATTTCCGACCTGACCGCCCTGGTTGACTATATGTTCGCCGGCGGCTCAGTTGACAGTAACGGCGGCGATGTTAATGGCAGCGGCGGGATCAATATCTCCGATATCACCTACCTGGCTGACTACTTCTTCGGCGGCGGACCACCACCACCGACAAACTAAGAATTGCCAAAGGCGGGTATTTTTACCCGCCTTTTTTATGTCGTTTATTCCCGCCCTACCGCCTTTTTGCATCTATATTTTTATTGACTGGCCATCGTATTAATGTTATTACAATCAATACGCAATATGTACACGGAGGTATAACCTTTCCGAGTGAAAAGGAGGCCGGTAAATAAGGTATTGATAAATTTCAACTGCTGCCATGCACATAAATGGCAGAAGTCCTTTTGTCAAAATGGATAATTAAGTTTTTAACCACATGATTTTTGGAGGTCTTGAAAATGAAATTTAAAGCTCTAATGTTTCTCTTTTCGCTGATGTTGCTGATGTGCGGCCCGGCCTGGGCGCAGGATGGTATCGTAACACTTGACCATGTTGACGGTCTGTATGGCACCAGCACCGACACTGTCAACATCAACCAGGCTATTACCTTCCACATCCGCATGAACAACAACACCGGCGAGTTTATCACCGGCAGCACCAACGGGTTCAGTATTTATTCACCAAATGGAGCCGAGTGGGTCGCGCCGGACACCGCAGGCGGAGCATTTGTCACTGGTGCCGTAACCTCTGATATGTATGATGGTGGTTT
>JAUXCD010000238.1 GCA_030619085.1 Candidatus Zixiibacteriota bacterium | reverse complement strand
GGCAGGATGTCCTCAATGGTGTACTCGTCATCGGTGGCCAGCCGGATGCGGTTGATTGTGAGTTGGTTTTTACCCCGGTACTCACCCACCGTCCCGCGCACCTTGACGACCATACCTGCTTCAAGTTCGGCCAGGCAGAACTGGTCCGGCTCCCAGACGACACCGCCTATGCGGCCGGAGTTGTCGCCCAGTTCCAGTGAGACGAACTGCCCCTTGTAGTATTCGCGCACGTCTTTTTTGCGCACGGCGAAAATCGAAGTGATGTTGTCATCGACGACGAAATCAGAGATTTTCTTGCTGTCCATGATGCCATATTATAACAGGAGTTACGCGCGCGGGCAATCAAATACAACATGTAAGGACGGCACCGGGCAGGGGCCTTCGGGTAGCGGAAATGCTCAAACTCCGTTGAATATTCTAATTGCCCGTATACGTATAACCAATATATTGACTTTGACTTATGAAACTGCTCAACCGCTACATATTGAAGGAGCATATAGCTCCGTTTTTATTCGCTTTTTTTGCCATCACCTTTCTGCTCATTATCGATTACGTCCCCAGAATCGTAAACCACGTAATTGACAAGGACTTGTCCCTGGTGGTGGTTTTGGAGTTGGTCGGGTTGAATCTGGCCTGGATGCTGGCTTTATCGATACCGATGTCGGTGCTGGTGGCGACGCTGATGGCGTTCGGGCGCATGACCACGGATTTTGAGATAACCGCCATCAAGGCATCGGGCATAAACCTTTTGCGGGTCATTTTCCCGGTGCTGGTCGCCGGCATGGTTATTACGTTGCTGATGATTCAGTTCAACGACAAGGTCCTTCCTGACCTCAACAAGAAAGCCCGCGAGTTGTGGGGCAGTATATCGCAGATGCGTCCGACGCTCGTTTTCCGCTCAGGCATTTTCATCTCCGACATCCCCGGCTACTTGATCCTGATAGAGAATATTAACCACAGCACCTCACGGGTGGAAGGGGTCAGTATCACCGATACCAAGAATCCCAACCAGCCTCAGATTGTCGTGGCCGAGTACGGATATTTGAAAATGACCGACCACGGCCGGAATATGCAGTTTACCCTCTACAACGGCGAGACCCATTCGCTGGATATCGCCGAGCCGGACAACTACCGCAAGGTTGATTTTGCCCAGCAGGTTATCAATATCGGCAGCGCCAGTACTGAATTACAACGCTCCGATACCGAGTATCGAACCGACCGCGAGATGGGAATAACACAGATGGAGGACGTGGTAAACCGCGCCAACAGCGCCATCGCACCCTTCCGTAAGAGAATCAGCACCAATTTTCAGACGAAGCTGGACTATCTGTTCTCAGACAGCTTCCAGTATCACAGCACCAAAACCGTGACGGACTCTGCGGCTCTGGAATCGGTGCGCAAGGAAGCCGGCGTTCTTGCCCAGTACATTGACCGCAACCGAAAACAGATTGCAGCCCAGAAAAAAAACATCAACAAGTACAGCATCGAAATATACAAGAAGTACTCCATCCCGGCCGCCTCTCTGGCCTTCATCCTGATTGGCGCGCCTTTGGGGGTGCTGTCCAAAAAGGGCGGCATGGGAACATCGATAGCCATTTCTATTGTGCTTTTCACAATCTACTGGGCATTTCTGATTGGCGGTGAGGACCTGGCCGACCGGGGCATGATTTCGCCCTTCTGGGCAATGTGGTCGGCTAACTTTCTGGTAGGTACGATCGGCGTGTATCTGCTTTATGTAGTGATGACCGAAAGACCCGTTTTCTCATTCTTCAGGAAGAGTGTATAGCCATGCTGCTGCTTCAGAAAATCGACCGCTACCTGCTCCGCCAATTTTTCCAGTCGCTTCTGATTGTGGTCGTGGCTTTCGGTCTGACCTTCGTGGTCATAAATATCGTCGAGGAACTACGTGATTTCATCGATCACGACGTGCCCATCCTCAAAATCCTGGAGTACTACCTGTATTTCGCGGGGTGGATACTCAAGTCATTCCTGCCAATGTTCATTCTTCTGGCCGTGCTGTTTTCGGTATCGATCATGGCTCGCAAGAACGAACTGTTGGCCATGAAAGCCTCCGGCATTTCCCTTTATCGCATCACTGCGCCATTTCTGATAGTCGTGCTGCTTCTGGCGGCCGGTCATTTCTTATACAACGAGTATATCTACCCGCCTTGGAACAAGAAGCGTCTCGTTATCAAGAATTTTACCATAGAAAAAAAATCGAAACGGTCGTTCACCAAGCTCAGCAATATCTACCGGCAAATTAGGCCGGGCTACTTCTACACCATCAACAGTTTCAATGTCACTCGCGCCGAGGGCCAGAATCTCAAGATTTACAAAAGAGTGGACAACCGCCTCAGCCAGATTGTCACCGCCCAGGGAATCGCTTACGAGGACAACCGCTGGATAGCCAAAGACGGCACCTCGCGTACCTTCAACGATTCACTTCGGGAATCGTATGCCGAATTCGACACCCTTACGCTGGCCGATATCGAGGAGAAGCCGGAAGATTTCGCCAAGAAGATCGGTAAGCCGGAAGATATGGGCTACGACGAACTGAAAACCTACATCGACCTGATGAAACGCACCGGTGGGCCGCACGTGCGCGAGTCGATTGACCTCGAACTGAAATACTCCTACCCCCTGACCTCGCTGATTGTCGTGCTAATCTGCATTCCCTTCGCCTCCAATCCGCGCCGGGGTGGTATCGCCGTGTCAATCGCAGTCGGGGCTTTGATTTCGCTGGTGTATTTCGTCCTGTTTCGAATTCTGCAATCGGCCGGGTACAACGAGAAGATACCCTCGCTCGCGGCAGTTTGGGGGATCAATGTCGTCTTTTTCTTAATCGGAATTGTCTCACTTCTCAAGGCGAGGAAATAATGACACATCCGGATCATGAGAAAAATCGCATCGCCTGGAACGATATGGTTGAGGTCCATTTCAAACATCCCGACTACAAGGTGAAGGAATTCATCGACGGCTGGAATTCTCTGAAGTCTATCGAACGCAAGGATGTCGGCGATGTTACGGGTAAGTCACTGCTGCACCTGATGTGTCAATTCGGCATGGATACGCTTTCATGGGCACGCCTCGGCGCGACCGTCACCGGCGTGGATATTTCCGACAACTCCATCACGCGCGCCAATGAACTCAAAAAGCGCGCCGGGCTGGATGACGCCCGGTTTATTCGCTCCGATGTACTGGACCTTATCGGAGTTATCCCGGAGAAATTCGATGTTGTCTTTCAGTCGTATGGAACTCACTGCTGGATAGCGGACATCAACCGCTGCGCCGATGTCATCGCGCACTATCTCAAGCCCGGCGGGATTTTTTATATAATCGATGACCACCCTATCGTTACGATATATCTGACCGAGGACTTCACCTATCTGGACAAAAGGCCGGAACGGTACATCAACGAGCGTGACTATTGTGATTTTGACTATATCATCGAAAAGGAGCGCGTGGAATGGCAGCACCCGTTGTCGAGTATTATCAACGCCCTAATAAAAGCCGGACTGGTTATTGAACAGGTCGATGAATACGACAAGGGATACTACCAGTTGAAAAAAGACTGGTACCCGGACGGCGACTACTGGTATCCTCCGGGCGGACCGCCGCGCTACCCTCTGATGTTTTCGCTGAAGGCGCGCAAGCCGTAGGCAGCGGCCAACACACAGACAAAAAAACCGCCGGACTCGTGTCCGGCGGTTTCTATTTTTATCAAAATCGCAGAAAGCGGGCTTACGTCCCCATCTCCCACGATGACAGGTATTTCTTCTGTTCAGCGGTCAGCTTGTCAAAAGCAATGCCCAGCGTTTTCAGTTTCAAACGGGCGATATCGGCATCGATCTTCTCCGGCAGCACATAAACCCGCTTCTCCATCCGCCGCTGATTCTTGACGAT
>JAUXCD010000157.1 GCA_030619085.1 Candidatus Zixiibacteriota bacterium | reverse complement strand
TTTCAGCAGCGCAAATCTCTTGTCGGCAGTGTACAGCAACACCCAGTTGCCTTTTTTAACTTCGATGCGCTCCTGGTCGGGAATCTCGCCGGCAGCCATTACCCGCGATTTGACCTGTTCATACTCCCCCCTGAAAGGCAAACTCATAAGGCGGTTGTCCCGAAGGAAACCGTCCAGACGTACCGGCGAGACAAGAAAATCTTGACCGTCCTTCGAGAAGAAATACAGATCATTGGCCAGGTTATCGGCCGACACATACCCGTTCTGCTCAAAAGAGAAGCCGTCCCGGTCGGACTTGTAACGTATCGAAAGCTGCATCTCCCCCCGTGGGCCGCAGACGGCGGGGATTTCCGCCGATGATCTCGACAGAGTGCGGCCGGGGAAAATTGTCCGCACCGACACGAAATACTTCTTCCCGTTCTCCAACCGCTCCGCGTCGAAATACTCGACGCCATCGTCAGGATTTGTATCGCCGCTGAATGCCGTCAGGTTGAACGGCCTGATGGTGCCTGGCAAAAGAGTGTCCTGAGCGTACGCCGTCAGCGGCTCCTCGCTGATATATATATAATAGCCGCTTATTAACTGATCGCAGGAAGGCGTGAAGATAACCGTCATAGCCCGGTCGGCAACCTTCACTTTGAGGTCGGCGGGCACACATCCGGTCGCGACTTCATCGGCGACCTTCTTAGACGCACATCCCCAGGCAAACATAATAGTCAGACCCATGCAGATAAATCGAACCACGTTCGTCATTTGACCGTCAACTCCTTCTGGCGCGGACACAAAAAGCGCGCTCCGTCATCGGTTATGCAAATATCTTCCTCCAGTCCGACACATCCGATTCCCGGCAGGTTAATCTCCAGCTCCAGCGTCGAGACATTGCCGAACTCCAATTCAATCTCCGGCGTCTTGCCGTAGCGCTCCCATTTCGGACCGATAATACCGCCACCGTCGTGAACGTCGCGACCCACCTGATGCCCGAGGGCGTGCTCGTATTCCTGATAGCCGTTATCGGAGAGCATCTCTCTGGCCAGGGCGTCGATCTCAAAACCTTTTACGCCCGGCTTGCACATTTTGCCGGTTTCAGTGATGATACTCGCCACCATCCGGAAAGCTTCTAACAATTCCTCAGGTGGTTTTGTTTCACCGCGGCGATTGAAATAGACCAGCCGCTGCAGGTCACTGCAATAATCATTCAGTTTGACGCCGAAATCAACATGAAGTAAATCGCCATACCCGACCTTCGCCTTTGAGGGCAACCCATGGCCGGGTTGGGTCTTGTCGCCGGCGTTGACAATGGTATCAAAGGATGGCGCCAGACCGCGCTTTTTCATATTGCCTTCAATCACGGCGGCGATTTCAATTTCGTTCATCCCCGGTTTGAAATCCGGAAGACATTCGTCCCACACCTCCACCGTGATTTTTGCGGCGCTGGAAATGAGGTCGACTTCCGATGGAAGTTTCCGGCTGCGAAGTTTTGACACCAATTCCTGTGCTGATATAATACGATCCGGGTAAGGCGTGCCCTCGAGGTATTTGACCAATTGCAGATACATCCCGTGGGTAAGGCCATCGGCCGCCGGGTTGTCGAGTGAATAATTGACGGCGATACTGGCCGGGTCGAGCTTCGCAATAAGCTGTCGTATATCCTCTTTGACACCCTTGGTGTACGGGACAACTTCGGTGAACCGCCCTGAGCGCCGGAAGTTCTCGGCATCGAGATTCCCCACCACGGCAACAGCGTCACCACTGCGGGTGTAGATGAAAAACGAATTCCAGACCGCCTCGAACCCGACCACCATGGCCATCGTCGGGTCGGCCATCATAGGCGTTTCGCGGACAAACACTATCCAAACATCGATTTTAAGCTCCTCAAGGAGCCGGTTAGCCTGATTGATTTTCTCTTTGATGATATCCATGCCGCCTATAATACCCCGACCACCCAGGCAAGACAAGCAGGAAATCCGACCGGGCGGTCAACAGCGTCTTGAAAATCTCCCCGGAACCGCGTATTCGATTGAAAGTTCATGAGTTATGGGGGCGATTTTATCTAAAGGAGAGGTTGATGTTGGACGATAAAGGTACAAATAAGCACGCAACTCGATTATTCACTTCTCAGCTTTTCAGATACCGTTTTCAAGGAGGTACTTATGTACGGTTCCGATTATGCAGGTCAGACTGCCGCTCAGCCGATGGGTTTGTTAGGCTGGCTGGTGATACTGGCCGTTTACGCCTTTTTTGGCTGGACGATGTACCGCATCGCCCACAAGACCGGTTGCGTTAACAACGCCTGGTGGGCATGGGTTCCCATTCTCAATGCCTTACTCGTTATCAAGTGCGCCGCCAAACCCTGGTGGTGGTTCTTTTTACTGTGTATCCCGGTCGTCAATATCGTCTTCGGGGTAATGCTGTGGATGGAAATCGCCAAGGCCTGTGGTCAACCGTCGTGGTGGGGTATTATGATGCTGCTGCCGGTTGTCAACCTCTTCGCCATCGGCTATCTGGCTCTCGCGGGACCTGCTCCCGTCAGCAAGGAGTTCCCGACCCAGTCGCCGGTTCAGCCCAGACAGCCGGAGAAGGTGATCTAAAGACAGGACGCTAAACTGCCGGCACACTGGCCGACAGGTTGCCCGGTAACTCTCGGGGGGATGTGCCGGGCAATGGAGTATATTATCGACTGTCATCGCCGGTGAAAGAGGGAGGGATAATTTCTTATCTCTGCAGGCAGGCGGTGGCAAGCGAATGTCGACGATGCTGAGCGGGCAAGGAAGCACGCCGGCGAGTTGACCCAAAAAAACGGTTGCCATGTTGGTTCGATGCATGGCAGCCGTTTTTGTATTTAGCTTTCGATGTCGGATCCCCTCAGATCTCCCGGTCTGGCGGGCCGTCGTACTCAAACGGCATCGGGCCGAGTTTGCGCATCGGACGTTCCCGCGTCATTTCCTCGTAAGCGTGCGCCAAAAGCCCCGGCACCCGGGAAATGATGAAAAACCCCTTCCCCAGCCGCCAGTCAAAACCCATATCGGAAATCACCGCTGCGATTGCGCCATCGACATTGATCGGTAGCGCCTTCCCGGTCTTCTCCTCCAGAGCCTTCTCGATAGCCTTGCACAGTTCGATATGTTTGCCACTGTAGCCGTGCCGCGCGGCGATCTCAAACAGTTTGGCCGTGCGCGGGTCGGTCTTGTGCAGACGATGTCCAAACCCGGGCATGCGCTTTTTCGTTTCTTTCAGCCAGTCCACCAGCCCGGCGGCCGCTTTTTCAGGGCTTTCTCCCTTTTTCACCCATTCCTGCATTATTTTGGCAGACTGTTCGATAGCCCCGCCATGACTGTCGCCGATAACCAGCACGCCGCCGGCAATAGCCGCGTTGAGGCTGTTGCCGCCCGAGGCAACCGTGCGGGTGCCCAGCACCGACGGCGGCGAGGCTCCGTGGTCAACCGATGACACCAGAATGGCGTTCATCAGGGCCGCTTCGGCTTTGGAGGGAAGTTCACCCTTGAGAATCAGATACACCGCCTCGGCATATGACAGATTTTCCATGATATCGGCGATGTCGTATCCCTTGATGCGTATTTTCCCCGGCCCGATATCGGTGATAGCGGTTTTCCAGATGTTATCAGACATTATATCCTTCTTTCAATACATTGTTTCGATATGATTATTTGCCCCGAAGGGACTCATAGTAAACCTTATCAGCGTACTCCAGCCATTTCTTTTGCATGATATCGACATTGGTCTTAAACAGATGCTGCACCGCATCTTCGAATGGTTCGTTGGCAAGGTATAGTTGGTTGAGGCCGTCAATACCGTAGTGGTCGACGAAATATGCAATGAACGAAGCGGCTTCACCTGCCGGGTAGCTTCCCGCATAGGCGTTGATGGCTGTATCCCGAGCCAGATCGATAAGCGGCACAAGCCGGTCTTCATCGACAAAATTCAGCGTGACCTCATGATAATTCTGGCCGCTGTAGTCAAACAGCATCATCAGCCCCTCTTTAAGGAAGCGATAGCGCGGCTTTTCGGGATGCCATTTCGGTATCAGGTACTCGGTTAGTATCGTACCCATGAATCCGGGCAACCAAAAATGCAGGTTGTTGCCATCGACCGAGGGCCACTCGCGGCCGGTCATTTCTCTCCCCTGCCCGAATCCGGTGTAGAAATATACTTTCAGAGTATCGTGGGAAATTGGGATTCGCAGGAAGTTGCATATTTTCCGGGTGGACGTGATATAGCCTTTCGCCATCGGATAAAATTCATCCTCCAGCGGATGCCCTTCGGGATATATGATCTTAACGGTTTCGTAGGTAAAGGTCTTCCAGTCGGCGTACAGCGTATCGGTAGCCTCGGCCGGAGTCACCGTTTCAGGTTGTTTTTCGGCCTCCTGCTTGGAGCAACTTACCCAGACACAGGAAAGCATCGCCAGCATGAGCGCAGACAATAAAGTGGATTTTAGTATCATATTTTACTCCCCTGATTTCTAATGCGAAACATACCGTTTCCGCTAATTTGTTACAGTCTAAAGCCGTGAATAAATATAACGGCATGTCATATACGAGTCAAACCGAATCATATCGTTATTTTTTTCACATATCGACTTGACTTTGCGCTGCCGTTTAACGATATTTTTTTTGTTCGAACAAAAGAGCATATCTTTTGTAGTCTTTTGCCTGATATCCGGTGATGACCGGGCGATTACCGCTCGTCAGGTGATTCATTAAGGATTTGTCCGTAAGTTTGTTGAAGGTAGTTGTGAATGCTCTCTATTCTCCGCTGATCTCAAAGGGAATAATCGTCATAGTAGGCGGATACGGGAGCGGCAAATCGGAAGTAGCAGTCAATCTCGCCCGGCATCTTGCCAAAAGCCAACCTGAGCCGGTCGCAATCGCTGACCTTGACATTGTCAACCCCTACTTTCGATCCCGAGAAGCCATGAAAGTACTTGATGCCATGAATGTTAAGTCGATAGTACCCCCGGGCGCGCAGTTTTACGCAGACTTACCTATTATTCTGCCTCAGATCAAGGGCGCGATCGAGAAAAACGAGGGCAAGCTGCTGCTCGACGCCGGCGGTGACGATGTTGGGGCCAGAGTTCTCAGCTCGCTGTCCGATGCGTTTGTGGAGGGCACTTATGACATGTTTCTGGTTCTCAATGCCAACCGCCCCTTCACCAGCACCATGGACGGTTGCGTGAAAATGATAAACGCTATTGAGCAGGCCGCGAGGTTGAAATTCACCGGCCTGATATCCAATACACATATGATGGATGATTCGACAGTCGATGGAGCTTTGCACGGATTGCGGCTCACTCAAAAAGTTGGGGAAAGAACCAAACTGCCGGTTGTCTTTCTGAGTGCGGAAGCGGCGGTGGCTGAGGGTGTTGCACAGCAGCAGCCCAAACTGCCGATCCTGCCGCTGAAGAGAATGCTTTTGAAACCCTGGGAAATCGGCGACGGCGCGGAAACTGATAACAATTGAGGAACGGGCTATGCCAGGAATCACGATAGATAAGAATCGATGTAAAGGATGCGAACTCTGTGTCAAAGCCTGCCCACAGGGCATCTTGTCGATGTCAAAGACGATCAACATCAAGGGCTATTTCCACGCCCAGATGCATGATCCGTCACGGTGCATCGGCTGCCGCATTTGCGCCATAACCTGTCCGGATACGGCAATTGAGGTCCATGCCAACGGGACCGTCTTCGCCCTGTTCGACTACTAGTAGACACTGAGTTCGGAAGGAACATACGATGACAAAGATATTGATGAAAGGTAACGAAGCCATCGCCGAGGCCGCTCTCAAGGCGGGCGCCGAGGCGTACTTCTGTTACCCGATTACTCCTCAGAGCGAAGTGGCTGAGTATCTTTCCAGGAGGATGCCCGAAGTGGGCGGTGTCTTTTTGCAGGGTGAGAGCGAGGTCGCGGTGGGCAATATGCTTTACGGCGCCGCCTCGACCGGCAAACGCGTTTTCACCACCTCCTCCAGCCCCGGAATATCCCTGATGCAGGAAGCCATCTCCTATCTGGCCGGAGCTGAGTTGCCGACCGTGCTGGTCAACATCATGCGCGGCGGACCGGGCCTGGGCGGTATTCTTCCGGCCCAGTCGGATTACTTCCAGTCCGTCAAGGGAGGCGGCCACGGTGATTACCGGCTACTGGTGCTGGCGCCATCGACCATTCAGGAAGCCGTGGACCTGACGATGCTGTCGTTCTACCTGGCGGACAAGTACCGCAATCCGGTGATGGTGATCGGCGATGGCATGATCGGGCAGATGATGGAACCGGTGGAGTTCCCCGAGAAGTACGAGGAACCGCCGTTGCCTGAAAAAACCTGGGCCTGCACGGGCGCCAAAAACCGCAAGCCCAACGTCATCAACTCCCTTTATCTCGACCCGGAGGTCCTCAACACCCA
>JAUXCD010000118.1 GCA_030619085.1 Candidatus Zixiibacteriota bacterium | reverse complement strand
CTGAATTCACCGGACAGAATGGTTTTGTCCTGTCCTACAATCCAGCCCTTGTTGGCATTGACGAACGATACTGAGAATAACCACTTATCCAGCCCCACTATGCTTTGGTCAAACCATGTCTGGCCACCGTTGTCGGTGAAAAGTATGGTGGCGTTCTCACCCACTATCCAACCTCGGTCGGCACTTATGAAGTCGATGGCGCTTAGCCAGCCGTCGGTGCCGCTTGACTGCAGAGTCCACGTAAGCCCGCCGTCGATGGTCTTGGCAATTGTGCCGCCCATACCGACAATCCACCCGATGGCGGCATCCACAAACGTCACCCCTCGCAGGTCAGTGGTACTGAGCGGACTGGGAAGACTGAGTGCCGTCCAGTCATTACCGCCGTTGACAGTCCGAAGCAGGGCACCCCTGTTTCCGACGATCCACCCGAGGTCAGCATCGACAAAGAAAACATCTGTCAAAAGAGCGTCGGTGCCGCTGGGTCTTTTCAACCAGGTGTTGCCACCGTTTCCGGTTCGCAAAATCGTTCCGCTTTTACCGACGATACAACCGGTTGTGGCAGAGCTGAAACAAACATCTTCAAACCCTACCAGTGAATCCGCCGGAAGACCGGAATTCTGCTCATCCCAATTCGAGCCAGCGTCGATTGTCCGAAAGATACTGCCCTCATCGCCGACGACCCAGCCCTTGCTGGCGTCGGTGAAAAATACGCCACCCAGACCACGCGCCACCTCAAAGCTGATTATTTTCCTGTTGAGTTGCCAAGTCTGTCCACCATTGACAGTCTTTAGGATTGTGCCAAAGCTATCGTCGCCCGATGCGCCCGAGGCATAACCGACCGCCCAGCCATTGTTGACATCGACGAAATGCACGGATGACAGGTTGCAGCTGCCCAGACTATCCTCAGGGTACTGCGGCAACCAACTGGTAATATTCAGTTCTATCTCGACATAGGAGGTGTCGCTGATTTCATCAGAGTACACACGAATACTATCCACGTAGCGTCCGGGCAGGAACGATGATATATCGGCGAAGCTGACGACGATTGTGTCCGGACTGTATCCGGTCGTATCGGAGATGTCAAACCAGTCTGAATGCTCTGATAATTTAAGCGAGAATTCGGAGCCGCCACCGCTGAGGACGATGAAACTGGTATCGGGAAGGGTCGCCATGGCCGGCGTCCAGAATACTATACGATTGGTAGAGAATTCAATGACGGTTATGACGGTGAGATCGAAAACGACATGAACTGGTGAGTTGGACACCTGCCGGGAAGAGATCACGACCGTGTCCACATAATGTCCGTCGGGCATACTCGATGAGCCGATCTTCGCAAACACGCTGTCCGGCGTAGCTCCCGAGGCGTTGGCCAATGTGATCCAGGTCGACGAGGTTGTTGCCTCATACGGAATCGTGTCACCGTCGGATGAACTGATTGACAAGTACTGCGACTCTACGAATTGAAAGCCGTAGGCATGCTGCCGAACCACTTCGGTGGGATTTACCACGAGATTGATGCCGCCCTCTTCGGGTTCGGTCGCTTTCTTGTCGGAACACCCGGGCACGATGATCAACGTGAGAATCAGAACTGTTAGTAAAAAGCCGATCACACTTGTTCGCACAGTTATCTCTCCTGATTTACAGTTAAAAGTCATCGAAGGCCCGAATTGGAAAGTTAGCGGCATACGACACAAATGTAAATTTCTGAAAGGCCACTAATCCGCTGCCCACTAATCAATACGCTCCTTCACCGATGTTGGTTGTGGGCTAATGACCATCTTTACTCTAACAAATAGACGCTCAAACGGCGATTTTGTCCATTCCCACCGGTTTACACCCAGCCTGGTCCGGCTGGAGGAAAGAAATCGAGGGTGCGCTCAAGCCATTGTATAACAATCCATTAAGAGAAACTTGCAACTGGCATGCAAGGACCGGAGATGGAGTTTTTTGTTGTTGAACCTCTCTGATGAAAGCTTATATTAGACTTTCGGTAAAACAGGAACGAAATTGCTTTTCAACAAATAAAAACTACCGGATAAAAATGAGAAAATTAGTTACTCTTGCCGCTCTGTTTGCCTTGGCGCTCGCAGTCGTAGTCACGCCGACTGCCTATACAAAGACCATCCCAGTCAGTATTTACAAAGGCGTCAATGATAAGATCAAAGTCGAATTGCCCTCCGTCGATGAGATTTTCAGCCAGGACCTGAAACCGGGAGAAAAGCTCATTGCAACGGTCAGTAAAGACCTGGTTTACGAATCTCCCTCCAATTTGAAATACTACATCGTGAAGAAGCGCGCTAATGTTTATCTAAACATCATTGAATTCAAAAAGCCTGGGGCGTTCGGCCGGCCCGGCGCCATCAAGGCTGAATTCGAGTCGGTCGAAGCGGCCGGCCCCGGGGTCGACGCCAGCGGTTTTATCCCCCTGGACAACAGCATAATCATCTCAGGTCAAGGCAAAGGCAAAAAGCTAATGGCTATTATCCTGTTCCCGGTCGGCTGGCTGATGAAGGGTGGGAAGCCGAAGATTGAGCAGAAGTACGAAGTGCCGTTCAAGTTTGATGAAGGTCAGGAATTCATTCCGGTTGAGGTGAGCGACAAGTGAGCCGGTCGGATCACAGTTCAGGAATGTCCGGCGTGGTATCGAACTTGAGCGTGATCCTGGTCCGAAGGTTACCTGCCTGAGCAAAGGTATGCTCGGAACCGCTAATATCGGGGAAGTACGGGCTCTTGATATCCCACCTGTCTTTGGATTCGCCTTTCATCCACACGTCAAAAGTCACCTTGTCGGCGGGTTTCCAAGCGATGTTGGCGTGCGTCACGGGTAACATCTTATCGAGAACACCTTTCAGATCACCGTTGACACCCACGTAAACGCGAATAACCTGCATGTTTGCGCCGCCAATCTCATCGGCGTTGGCCGCCGCAATACTGACATTCACCATGAATGACTGCGAAGCAAAGCGGTCGTATTTCTCCAGGTAATCATCAATCTGGTTGGCAAAGTTGCGGATAGATGACAACTGATACGTGTTCTTGTAGTAGTCGTGGGCTTCCTTGGCCAGCGCTTTCAGACTCTCGTGTATTTGGGACGGGTCGCCCGGTCGTCGTCTTATATCCATCAGATCACGGCGTGCAGTGGCAATCTTTTCCTGAATCTCACTCGATTTCGCCCTGGCATCCTTCCCAGCCTGGGCTTTTTCGTCATCGCCCTCGTCCGCTGCGGCTGCCGACCCGGTAGTCGGCTTGGGCTTTTCGGTTACCGGTGTGGTCGTCAGTCCCCACACAAGTTGCCGGATTTCGGCCGTGTACAGAAATCTCGACATGGTAACATTTTTGGTAAAGCTCATCGAACTGCCCTGGTACGAGCGTTTGGCACGATCTTCGTGTCCCCTTCCCCCGCCGCTGTATTCCGTTATGAAGTTGGAGGCATAGTAATATCTGTGGAACAGCTCCAACCCCAGGTAGGCAATGGAGAACCACAGACAAACCAGGGTAATCATTCTCAGGGTCAGCTTCCAGCGATACAGACGCCGGTAACGGCGCAATTTTCCGGTTGTCCAGGTGATCAGATCTCTGATGCCCTGCGGGTGGATATCTTCTGGCGGGATATCGACATCGGAGCCGTCCTCGCCAATAACTTTTTCCGGATTCCCACCGATGCTGGACACGAAAAAGATGTTCAACTCCAGTGTATTCTTGTGGATCACTTCGATAAGAGGTCGCAACTGAAGCAGGATAGAGCGATAGAATTCCATGACACTGCTTGAATAGCGAGCACGTCGCTTATCCAGTACGACATCGATGAAACTGTTGTAGTCGGCAAAGCGGTTGGCATTGTCGATATGGCGAAACAGCGTAGTTGGCAGTTCCGAGGAGTAGCCCTCCAACTGATCCGCCTTGGTCAGCACCAGTGCCACCGAAGGATGAAACTTTACTTTGTGCTTCTTCAGCGAGGCGAAAATATTGGAATGGATGGCCTGGTACTCGTCGATTATGCTGTTATCCTTGATATTACACGAATCCATAACGTACAGTATGGTATTCGAGCGGGAGAAGAAATCGACCATCTTGTCGCGGTTCTCGGATTCTCGCCCGATAACGATCTCCGAACCGGGATAATCGATACCGCTGATAAGAGTTTCGGAGTTCTCGATGTGAATTTTGAAGGTGAAGACCGCGATCTCTTCCGTCCGGTCGGGGAATCGCCTTCGATTGGGATCCGTCCCGGCATCGGAGCCGGCCCCCACGGTTGTACCGGACATTTTGCGAATACTGGACAGAAAATAGTCGGCGGTTTTGGAATCCGTGTATTCTATCTTCAGGTCCCGCGAGTTACGGCAATCTTCTCCGAGGGCAGCCATAAGGGTTGTTTTACCTGCGCCGGGCAGACCCACCAGAGCCATCTTCAGACCGGGGACCTTTAACGCTTCTTCCTTGCCGGCCTTCTTTTTCTTCTTCGGCCAGAGCCTGACCAGGAATGCAAACAGCTTCACCATATAGCTATCGCCCGCTCACAAGGTCACGCATTTGTTGATAGAGTTCATGATTGGAAAATTTCCAGTACATCATGTGTCCGTATGTAAGGCATCCGACAATCACCACCCACAGGAGAAACAGAAGGTACACCGTCTTCCTGCTACGCAGATGGTACGCCAGATACCGACCGTTGATAAACAGCGGCAGGGCGTGGCTGAAAGCTGTTTTGATAAACGCGAATACCCTGGAGAGAAACGATTCGTGCTTGAGATACTCCATTTCCTGAAGCAATTTCCGGCCGAATTTGCTGAACCGGGAGAGCTCGTTGAAATAAGTGGTCTTGTGAGCTACCGCCTCAAAACTGCTTTCATCCTGCATCCGATTGGAATCATCTACATACCGCCGGTACAGCGAAAACAATTGCACCTCGTGCGGAATCAGGCTGACCTCGCTAAGAGAGATATTGTCAAACAGCGGGTTCTGGCCGCCGAACCGGTTCATGAAGTTGGCCGCGATATGGACGAAATACTTCCTGAGCGTGTAAGACAGCGACCGGGAACGATCCGTCAGCAGAATGTCAAGCAGGTCTTCCTGAATGAAATTGGCATCCCGCTTTCCCCCGCGCCATTCCCTTATGGCGTGATAATTCTTGTCGTATGGGGCCGCTACCCGACAGTAGTACTTAAATAATATGCCGACGAGGTTGACGATGATATATCTGAGGTCGGACGGGCTGGCAGCTTCTTCCCTGAAATTTGCGAGAATAGCCTTGTCCACGGCGCTCCAGTTGGCATCCGAGGGAGGCATTTTGACAAGACAATCTATCAGTTGATCGAAGATGTCAATCAGGGTTTTGTCGGTATAGGACTTGTCTTTGCTCTCATAAAAATCAATGAGCGTAAAGACATCCGAAACCTGACTGCAAAGCCTGTCGGCGGTAGATTCATACATTTCTGGACCGGTAGTAAATTCTCAGATTTCCGCTACGGGCGTCAATCTCACTCAAAGTCTGGTAATTGAGGCGACCGATCAGGATGATATTGAGACGATCGACAAAATCCACCTCGAGCGGCTGCCTCGGCACGATATTGACGTACTTCGTCTCCTGACGGTCCTGATGCACGATGCACGGCTCCATGGTCGCAATTGCATCGTCCTGGTTTACCCCCATGTAAGCGCTGATGCGCTCCGGATCAATGTCACCCAGAAGCCGCTTCTCGATAACACCCACCAGGCCCTTGACACTGTTTAAAGACAGTCCATCAAGCGAGAAACGGTACTCATCTTCCTCGTTGTACAGGTTGACCCGACCGAATTTCGTCTGGGTGTATTCGACATTGTCAACCAGTTTCGTTTCCACTTCCTCGGAGATATGCGGCAACTGCTCAGTCAAAAAGCGCAGCAACGACAACAGGATATTCATGTTCTTCTCGATGTTTCTCAAATCATCGACGAACTTCTCCGGCCGGTAGGTCTGAAGAGCAAGCTTGGAGACGGCCTGGAAGAAGTCCTCTCCCTCGTTCATGCTGAACTCACGGATGAAGAAATCGTTGAGCACCAACTCCCGGAACTTGGGATAGACCTCCAGTGTGAAATTTACCGGAGAAAATACCGCGCTGAGACCCTTGATCACATCTTCCTGCGTAAGCGTGATCTGGTTGGCCTGAACATCGCGCAGGATACGGTCACACTCCAGAAGGAGGTTCTTATTGAACTCGAATATGGCAAAACTGATATTTCGTATATCCAGTGTCCGCGTCACCTTTACTTCCTTGTCGAAACGTCCCAGCATGGTGACGGTTTTCTTGCGGATCTCAAACATAAGCTGACCCAGTTTCAGGACATATTCCTCAAGCGGCCTGTGGGCGTAGATGTAAACCACGGGCGGGAAATAGTCTTTCGACACCTCGAAATCATCCTGCCTTCGGATTATCTGGCAGATGGGAATGGAATCGGCACCGGCCTCTTCTCTCTCGACAATGACGTACTTGGAGATGATGAAGGGACTGCGGGCGAGGGTTTCGGATGTATCCGGCTCGCCGAAAACAGCAAAGGAGTCGGCCACTTTTTTCAAAAACAGTTCTTTCGGGTAGTCATCCGTGTTCGGCAGGGCGTATTCCAGGTCAATTCCGTAGAAGTCAGAGTCAAAACAGACCAGATCCCCGCTGGGCAACACCGCATGGCACTTCTTTACTACCAGGTAGGCATCGGAGAACTTATAGACGACCTCGCAGACGATGCCGTCCGATTTGCTGGCCTTATTGGCAACCAGACCGTAGGATGCCGCCAGACTGCCAGACATCCAGCCCAGCATATCAACAACGTAGTCGTCCTGTTGTTTGAAATGCTCGGCATCGATCAACATCCCGTTGATCCAGTTGATACGTCGCGGTAATCGTTTTGGCATTACAGGTATTCCTTTACGTGTCTTCTCTTGCTAAACATATGTGGTCTGGCCCAGGTAAGCCTGTCCTGACTCATCACCTAATTTCACACGAATTCTTTCGTTTGTAAATCTAAATTTTATCTCGTAGTGATACTGAAACGATATCATATTTTCCAACAGCTTGTTGAGAAAGCGATAGTTTCTCGTGCCGGGGGCAAAATCCGCAATATCGTCAGCCTTTTCCAGTGACACCATGACCACGCAACCGGAGTCGTACTCAACGATCTTGTTGCCGGTGAGCAGGTTCTCACCCAGACTGCAACCGGCAGTTCCCAATCGTGAGCAGTGCTCGTCGGGCACCGGCGTTTCCAGTGGTTGATTTTCCAGAATCTCTATCGACCGTTTGAAAATTGCGGACAGGAAATGCTCCATAAACCCCACATTGGACACCGCCAGATGCATCACCGGCAGCAAAGACACCAGTTGATTGGCCTGATCCTCATCGAGCGATTCAGGATCGACGGAGAACAGGTTGGCCAAATCGTTGATCTGTCGCTGCTTTTTGCGGGCGGTCAAATGGGCCGCCATCAGCCGGAGATACGCCTTGACATAGACACTGTTGGTATCAAAGGGCGCGAAGAACAGCCGTGATTTGTATTCCCGTTCCAGGGCGTTTTCTCGGACATTGAGCAGAAACATCGCCTCGGGCAACCGGTCATAGACCGAATTGGCCGTGACCTGATACTGAAGGAAATCGGCGGTTCCCTCGTAATCCCCTACTTCCAGTTGCTCGCGCGTAAGGAAGTCTCCCTTGAATCCGAGCGCCGGGCTGTCGGCCACTAAAATGAGGCGCGAGGAGTCGATACCGGCCTCCAGAAGGGACTGGATATCCGGAAAGTCATCGACATCAAGTTTGTCTGTATGCTTTGGGTTCATAATCCTATACGATTTCCACCAGGCATTTCACGTTAATGGGCGACGATTGGTCGATGATGTCGGCCAGTCTTGCCTTGCAGACCTCCAGCTCCGTATCCGTCAAACCGGCCAGATTGGCCGCCTTTATCGAAATCTTGCTACCATACGACGGTCCGTGTCGGCCGGCCACGACCGTGCGGCTGATTTCTACGTTTTCCACTTCCAGACCCAGCAGTTCGGCCAGGGTGGCGATGTCGTCCTTGCCGATAACCTGCCCACGGGCCTTGAGAAAACCTGAGAATTGCTTCTCGTAGTGTCTCGGCGCATTGGCTTCCACACCGCCCAGGGTGGTGTTGACATTATAGACACGACTCACACCCGG
>JAUXCD010000062.1 GCA_030619085.1 Candidatus Zixiibacteriota bacterium | reverse complement strand
CTACCTCGATGGCCATCGAGGTAGTGCTGGTAGCCGAATCGGCCGCGGGCACAGAGCTCGCCCTGATTCGGTCCCATGTCGGGCGGAGCGCCAACAACGAAGAAGAGGTCGGACGATTTCACTTTCAGGGTAATGTTACAGCCGACCGAACAGTAATTGCAGACGTTGAACACGGAATCCATCTTCCAAGGGCCGGAGCGTCCAAACGGCATCTTTTCGACCAGTGCACCGGTCGGGCAGACATCGATACAGTTACCACAGGAGACACAGTTGGTTTCGTGAAGAGCTTTCTCCAACGCCGGTTTAACGATCGTGCGGAAGCCGCGGTTAACGAAGCCCAGGGCCGAGACATTCAGAATATCCGAGCAGACACCGATACAACGACCGCAACGAATGCACTTGTTGGAATCAATCTTTATAAACGGGTGTCGGGTGTCAACCTTATAGCGATTGAAGGCGCCGCCGAAGCGGGATTGGTCTACACCGTACTCGGTGCAGTAGTCCTGAAGGGTACACGATAGACCGACATCACAGCCGCACTCGGCGCAACGGGCCGATTCTTCAATGGCCATCTGGTCGGTGTAGCCGGATTCCACTTCCTTGAAGGTGTGGATACGTTCAGTCGCGCCCATTTCCGGCATATGGTGCCGTTCACTGTGGGCGATATCCGGAAGATCGGAGGCGGTTATTTTGTGGAAGTTATCCCGGCGGCTCTCAAAGCGATTGGTGAGCGGTTCGGTAATGCCGGTCTCGATGTATTTCTCAATAGCGCGCGCGGCCATGCGCCCGGCGGCTATAGCGTCGATAGCATCGGCGGGACCGGTGACGACATCACCTCCGGCAAACACGCCCGGGCGGTCGGTGTCGAAAGTTCCTTCTTTGGCCTCGATGGTTTTCCACCGGGTGACGGCGATCTTCTCGTCATCGTCAACTCCGTGCAGGTCAGGCTCCTGTCCGATTGCCGAAATGATCCAGTCAGCCTCAACATTGTGCTCGGAGCCTTCGACTTTTACCGGACGACGGCGCCCGCTGTCATCCGGTTCTCCCAGTTCCATGCGGTTACACTCGACGGATACGGCCCGGTTGTTTTCTACATTCACGCGGACGGGAGCGGCCAGGAACTCCATCTTGACGCCTTCTTCTTCGGCGGCCACGATTTCCATTTCGTTCGCCGGCATTTCATTGCGGGTACGGCGATAGAGCAAAACTACCTCGTCGGCGCCCAGGCGCAACGAAGTGCGAGCGGCGTCGATAGCCGTGTTGCCACCGCCGACTACTACCACCCGGCCCTTGACGTCCGGGTTGGTCTTCATCTCGACCTGCTTGAGAAACTCGACGCCGGAGAGAACGCCTTCAACGTCCTCATTTTCGACACGCATCGGCTTGCCTGTCTGCGCCCCAAGACCGACAAAGACTGCCTTGAAACCGTCGTCGAACAGGCCGTCCACGGTAAAATCCTTACCCAGGGCAATGTTGGTCTTGACCTCAACGCCCAGGTCAGTAATCCAGGAGATTTCTTTATCCAGAACTTCCTTCGGCAAACGGTACTCGGGGATACCGTAGCGAAGCATACCACCCATGTGCGGGTTAGCCTCGAAAATGGTTGGTTTGTAGCCCTCGATAGCCAGATAGTAGGCACAGGTGAGTCCGGCCGGGCCGCCGCCGACGATGGCGATTGGCACCTGGTTGTTGGGCTTTTTCTCCGGCTGCCACATTTCGCCGATCATGTCCTGGTCAGAGGCATAGCGCTTGAGGAAGTCGATCCCGACTGGGGAATCGACCTGCGACCGGCGGCAATTCACCTCGCATTTGCGCGTGCAGACGCGACCGCAAACGGAGGGGAGAGGGTTTTTCTCCTTGATGAGCGCAACCGCCTCTTTGAATTTGCCCAGGTGGATCAGCGACATGTATCCCTGGATGTCAACATCCGCCGGACAGGCCAGGCGGCAGGGGCCGAAGCAGTCGGCGTAGTGGTCGGAGACCAGCAGTTCCAGGCAGGTCTTGCGGGTGCGGACAACCTTGTCCGAGCGCGTATGTATTTTCATTCCCTCGGCGACCTTGGTGGAACAGGACGGGAACATCTTCTTCTGACCTTCAATCTCTACCACGCACAGAAAACAGGAGCCGAACGGAGGAAGCTTATCGTCGTAACACAGGGTGGGTATGTTATCGATGTTCTGTTCCCGGCAGACCTGCAAGATGGTCATGTCGGGAGAAGCTTTAACATCGTTTCCGTTTATTGTCAAACTTACCAAGACAGACCTCAATCCTTTATTACGGCATCAAAGCGACAGACGGTGAAGCACTTGCCGCACTTGATGCATGCGTCCTGATTGATGACATGCAGTTGCTTCTTCTCGCCGGTGATGGCATCGGTCGGGCAAGCTCTGGCACAGGCGGTACAGCCGTTGCAGTTTTCATCGATGGTGTACGTCAAAAGTGGTGAACAGACATGAGCCGGGCATTTCTTTTCGATGATGTGGGCTTCGTATTCGTGCCGGAAATGTTTCAGCGTGGTCAGCACCGGGTTGGGAGCGGTCTGACCGAGGCCGCACAGCGAGGACTCGCCGATCTGATGGCTGAGCTCTTCGAGATTGTCCAGATCTTCCATGGAACCCTGGCCATCGGTGATCCGCTCCAGGATTTCCAGCATCCGCTTGGTTCCGATCCGGCAGAAGGTGCACTTGCCGCAGGACTCGGACTGGGTGAATGTCAAAAAGAACTTGGCAACATCGACCATGCAGGTTGTCTCGTCCATGACTACCAGACCGCCGGAGCCCATGATGGCGCCGGTTTTGTTGATTTGCTGGTAGTCAATCTGGATGTCGCACATATCGGCCGGGATGCATCCGCCCGACGGTCCGCCCATCTGGACGGCCTTGAATTTTCTGTCGCCGACAATACCGCCGCAGATGTCGAAGATAATCTCGTTGATGGTGATGCCCATGGGGACTTCCACCAGGCCGGAGCGCTTGACCTTTCCGGCCATGGCGAAAACCTTGGTGCCTTTGCTGTTTTCGGTGCCGAAGGCGGCGTAAGCGTCACCGCCGTTGAGCATAATCCACGGGATATTGGCAAAGGTTTCGACGTTGTTTATGTTGGTCGGCTTGCCCCACAAACCGGATTGGGCCGGGAAGGGAGGACGGAAACGCGGCATACCGCGCTTGCCCTCGATAGAATGAATGAGCGCAGTTTCCTCACCGCAGACAAAAGCGCCGGCGCCTTCTTTAATCTTCACGTTGAAACTGAAGGAGGTGCCAAACAGGTTGTAGCCCAGGAAACCTCTTTTTTTGGCCTGGGCGATAGCCTGGCGCAGACGGGCGATTGCTTTGGGGTACTCGGCTCGGCAATAGATATAACCCTCGTCAGCGCCGATAGCGTAGCCGGCGATGATCATCCCTTCCAGGACGGTGTTGGGATCACCCTCCAGCACCGAGCGATCCATGAACGCGCCGGGGTCGCCCTCGTCGGCGTTGCATATGACGTATTTTTTTTCACCGGGGGCGTCGTGTGTGAATTTCCATTTCAGGCCGGTGGGAAATCCGCCGCCGCCACGTCCGCGCAAACCTGACTTTGTGATTTCGTCAATAACCTCGCCGGGTGTCATCAACGTGAGAACGTGCTTGAGAGCCTGATAACCGTTACGTGCTATGTATTGCTCGATATCGCCGGGATCGATAATGCCGCAATTGCGCAGGACGATCCGCTTTTGGTTTTCAAAGAAACCCTTCTCGCTCTTGTCGGTTACCAGCCAGTCATCGATCGTGGAACCGTTGAGCACATCCTCCTTGACGATTTGCCCAACCCTCTCCGGGGTTACATCGCCGTAGACGTGTTCGCTGCCATCACCATTGGATACTTCCACCAGAACTTCGCGATAGCACATACCGACACAACCGGTTTCGGTGAGGACAAAGGCTTCCGGATGCTGCTTCAGTTCTTCCTGAAAGGCCTGGTATACTTTTTCGCCACCGGCTGAGATCCCGCAGGTGCCCAGTCCTATTTTAACCGTCTTCATGGTGTTATCTCAGGCGTCCTTCTCTTGTTGTGTCTTTTTCGCTTCTCTTTTGTATTCGCGAAGAACTTTGCGCGTTTTGGCAGGCGTCAGACGGCCGTAGGTTTCATCGTTGATAACCACCACCGGCGCAAGTGAGCAACAACCCACACAGGCAACCGAAAGCATCGAGAAATCACCGTCATCCGTGGTCTCGTCGTAGGTGATGCCGAGTTCATCGGTGACGGCATCCGCGATAGGTTTGGCATTGTTGACATGACAGGCCGTCCCGTTGCAGACCTTAATGACATACTTGCCCAAAGGTTTGGTCCGGAACTGCGCGTAGAACGTCACCACGCCGTAGATCTCGGCCGCAGGGACACCGGTGATATGGCTAATGTGGTCTATAGCCGCCTCGGATATGTAGCCGTATGTGTCCTGGGCCGACTGCAAGAGAGGAATCAGCGCCCCGGCCTGACCATCGTGTTTCCACAGGTCAACGTTGAAGGGCTTAAAATCATGTTTAGTATTTACGTTCATCGGATCCTTCCTACAGCGTGCTCAAAGAGATGATACGGTTCTGCTTGATGCGGAGGACGCCGTCAAGGCTTCTGATCCTGTTATGTACCAGACGATCCAGCGTCTGGAAACTGTCCGCGCGGGCCACCACCACCAGATCACAGCTGCCACTGGTAAGGTAACAGGACTCGATATCATCCAGCTTCGTCAGGGCATGGGCTACGCTCTGCCGCTGATCCTTTTCCGTTTCGACAAAAATATAACTGCCGGGCTTGTCATCTGAATCGATGGCCTGGACCTTGTTCGATTTTGCCAGGTGACAGACGCATGCCTGAAGCGAATCATCTTCATCCTTCAAGGCGCTGAGTACCGGCTCCGAATCACCCTGCACTCGGACAACGAGGCTGAAATCACCATTGACAGCATCCCATCCCTTCACCTGCGGAAGCTGTCCGAGCTGCCCAACGGCATCAACGAGACTTAGTCGGGTTGCGAATTTAATAAGGAGATAGCAGTCGCAGTTCACGACGAATCCTTTCCTGGTTGCTCGCGCCCGCTCGTTTTGGAGAAAAGAGCTGAAATAGATAAACCTGTCGTAAGTGCCTGGTCGACAGGTTTCTTCAAGCGCCAGCGTATAACCGTTGCCATAATCGTAGTAATCACTAACTCACATGCAAAGTTCCCAAATGGTAACAAATACCACCTTTTTTGTCAACTGATATTGGTGGCGTTTATCTGTAAAATTAATCACTGCCGACCGTATTTATCCTGCTTATATGTGAAGCACGTTATATAGCTATTACGCGGGGGAAAAACATACTTCTCAGTACTGGTTGCGAAAGATATATTGGTGCATGGTTATAGGGAAGAGGAGACGATGTTGAACGCCGCCCTTGTCAAAAAACTGGCTGCCACCTGCGGCTTTGACCTGTGCGGCATTACAACGCCGGAAATGATAGATCCGGCCGCCGAAAAACTGCGGGAGTGGCTCAAGCTGGGCTATCATGGCGACATGAGTTGGATTGTCAGGAATCTGGCGCGGCGGGTTGATCCGGCAACGTTGCTCGACGGCGTGAATTCGGTCATAATGTTGGGGGTAAACTACTTTCAGCCTCACTTGGAAGAGACCCCGCCTCACCACGGGCGGATTTCTCGTTACGCCTGGGGGAGAGACTATCACAAAGTTGTCAGAAAGAGGACGGAGCACCTCCTGTTTCAATTGAAAGAACAGTTGGGTAAAACCTCTCAGCCGGAGTTCAAGTGGTGGGTGGATTACGGACCATTTCTGGAACGTGCTTATGCCGCGCGGGCCGGGTTAGGATATATCGGGAAGAATACAATGCTCATCAACCGGCAATTCGGCTCCTGGCTGTTTCTCTCTGAAATTGTCACTACGCTGGCGCTTGAGCCGGATGACAATTCGGCCGTTAATCATGGGCGCTGTGGCAAATGCCGACAGTGCATCGATGCCTGCCCGACCGGCGCGATCACTGAGGACGGTTTTGTCGACTCGCGGCGGTGCCTTTCCTATCTCACTATCGAGCGACCGCCGGCGATATCGCCCGAAATGGCCGGCAAATTCGGCGATCTGGTGTTTGGCTGTGATATCTGCCAGCAGGTCTGCCCCCACAATGGCCGGGCCGCCTTGACCCAGCACAAGGAGTTCAGTCGGGCTATGGGCGTGGGGGAATTTCTCGATATCCGAAAAGTGCTGAATCTGGCGACGAGGGAGGAGTTTCTGAAGCTGACCGCCGGGACATCGTTGGTGCGGCCCGGCCTGGCCGACCTTCAGCGCAACGCCCGGATCGTGCTGTGCAATCAGAAGTCTGAAGATTAGGCTCAGGTGTGCAGTGTTGCAGGCTTCGATAAATCGCATTGCCAGCTACAAGACCGCGCAAGCCGGAATTGCGACTGAAATTCTCTTGCGATTCTCCCGAAAAGCTCATTTATTCCGCCTATGGCAAAAATAGCACCGTCAGTTCTGGGCGCCGATTTTTCCCGCCTTGCCGAAGAGATTGCCTCCACCGACAAATGTCAGGTTGATATGCTCCATCTGGATATCATGGACGGCCATTTTGTGCCGAACATCTCTTTCGGCCCGGCTATCGTTAAGACTATCAATAGTTTGACTGACAACTTCCTCGATGTCCACCTGATGCTGTTTGAGCCGGAAAAGTATTTCGAGGCCTTCCAGAAGGCCGGGGCCGACGCTATCACTTTTCATATTGAGGTTCACCCGGATCCGGTGGCGCATGCCCGCACGCTGAAATCCATGGGCGTGCAGGCGGGACTGTCACTCAACCCGAATACGCCCGTCGATAAGGTGCTGCCGTTTTTGGAGTATTTCGATATCCTGCTGGTCATGTCGGTTCATCCTGGTTTTGGCGGACAGTCGTTTATTGAATCGGCTCTGCCGAAAATCGAGGCGGCCCGCAAGTTTATCGATAATCACAAGCTGGCCACGCAGATACTGGTCGATGGCGGTGTCGATGCCGACAATGCCAGCCGGGTCGTCGGGGCCGGAGCGGATGTTCTTGTCATGGGGTCGGCGTTTTTCAAGGATTCCAATCGGGCGGCTTTGACAAAGAAGGTTAAAGCGATGTGATGACAGTGGGATCACCGGCCAATCCTTCAAATTGCACAATGCAGGCGAGCAGCAGGGTTTAATGGGTAAGACGTCGGAAGCATCGCACAGACCAAATCACCGTTACTCAGAAATATTCTTATTCTCATATCCTATAGGAAGGAAATCACACCGTCATGTTTGATTCCTGGCGCGGTTTCACCGCATCGACACTGCCACCAGATTGGCATCAGAAACTGACCGAACAGGCCCGGCATGTTCGCGGCGATATCCTGAAAATGACCACGTTGGCCGCCAGTGGACACCCGGGCGGCTCCATGTCATCTACCGAAATCTTCCTCACACTGTATTCGATGGCGAGGATTGACCCGAAAAGTCCTTACCGTGATGACCGGGACCGCATCATTGTCTCGCACGGTCACACTTCACCCGGCGTCTATGCCTCGCTGGCTGCCATTGGTTATTTCGATATCAACGATGCCATCGCCGGCTTCCGCTTTGGCGGGTCGCCGTTTGAGGGGCACGTCGAGCAATCCGTGCCGGGTGTCGAGTGGGATACGGGCAACCTGGGACAGGGACTGGCCGCCGGAGTCGGCAAGGCAATCTACGCCCGGCTGTCAGGGAAGGACTTCAATACGTATGTCGTTATGGGGGACGGCGAGCAGCAGAAAGGTCAGATTTCCGAATCGCGGCGCATTGCCGTCAAGTTTGGGCTGAACAATCTGACCGCCATCATTGACTACAACAAGTTGCAAATATCGGGTAACATTGGCGATGTCATGCCGCAGAATATTGCCGATGACTGGAAGGCGGACGGTTGGCAGGTTGTAGAAATCGATGGCCACGATCTGAATCAGGTTTACGAGGCGCTTCACCGGGCATCAAAGCACGAAGGTGCGCCGACCATGATCCTTGCCCGCACGGTGATGGGCAAGGGCGTGTCATTTATGGAACACGACCACAATTTCCACGGTGCCGCCCTCAAGCGTGACAGGCTCGATGCCGCCCTGGCGGAATTGGGTGGTATGGAAAACGATCTCGATCAGTTGGCCGAGCGACGCGCCAAAGCGAACCATCCCAAACTGCCCAAGCGGCCGGACAACTTTCCCAAAGTCCAGCCCGGCGAATCGATCGTGTATCAGGCCGATGTTTTCACCGACAACCGCTCGGCTTTCGGCAAGGCGCTGCTTTCGGTGGCGGAGGCCAATATGGACCGCAACGGTTTCTGCATGGGTGTGTTTGACTGTGATCTGTCGTCATCGGTGAAAACCAACCTCTTTGCCGGCATGTACCCGGATAGCTTTTTCCAGTTCGGCATCTCTGAGCACAGCACCGCCACCGTAGCCGGTTCGCTCTCGACGGAGAAAGCGATCTCGGTCTGGGCGGATTTCGGTGTCTTCGGTGTCGCCGAGACCTACAATCAGGCCCGCCTCAACGATATCAATCACGCCAACATGAAGCTGTATTGCACGCACTGCGGCGTCGATGTCGGCGAGGACGGCAAAACCCACCAGTGCATCGACTATTTCGGCCTGCTCAACTCGACTTTCGGTTGGAAAGTGATTACCCCCGCCGATCCCAACCAGACCGACCGCATTGTTCGTTATGTGTTGTCGCACCCGGGTAATTTTGCCGTTATCATGGGCCGGTCAAAAGTGGCCATTGTCACCGATGAAAAGGGTCAACCATATTTCGGCGCCGACTACAAATACCGCTACGGCCGGATGGAAACAATCCGCAAAGGGAAGAAACTCGCTCTCGTGGCGGCCGGCAACATGCTGGGCAACGCTTTGAAAGCCTGGTCGATGCTGACCGAGCAGGATATCAAAGTCTCGCTGGTGTCGGTGTCCGACTGGTCGGACTTACACCGCGATGATCTCACGGCTCTGGCCGGCTATGAGCGATTGGTGGTGCTGGAAGACCACAACGTCAAGACCGGTCTGGGCGTGGCCCTGGGCGCGGCGCTTTCAGATGCCGGGCATGCCGTGAAGATGACCAAGCTGGGCGTGGGCGAATACGCGTCATCGGGCACACCCGACCAGCTTTACAAGATGCTGGGTCTTGATGCCGGGTCGGTGGCCGCGAAAGTGAAAAGCCTACTCGGCTGAGCTCGCTGGCCCGTATAATATATAAGTTGCCTTAAGGTCTTCGGGGTTGTATAAAGTCCTATAGAGGGACAAGTAAATTGTGATAGTAGCCGGCTACATAACCGCGTCGACCGTGGATCTGGTTCTGGTCAGGCGGGTCAAGGGGGGTATCCAGCTTTATAACCATGCCACTTACGACAACCGCGAATTTCCCCAACTGGATTCTATCCTCAAGCTCTACTTAAAGAAGATAAGAAATGATGTCAGCCAGGCCTGCCTGGGCATCGCCGGTCCCATAATCAACAACGAAGTCACCACCACGAACCTTCCCTGGCATATCAGCGCGCGCGATATCGAGTCCGAATTCGGCATCACCAGCGTGAAACTGATGAATGACCTGGTCGCCACCGCCCACGGTCTTTTCCAACTTCCGGCCGACAAACTGATTCGGTTTAATATAGGCCACCCGATGCCGGATGGTCATATCGGGCTGCTGGCCGCCGGAAACGGATTGGGCGAGTCGCTGATCTATTGCGACCACGAGAAGCATTATCCGTACGCCTCCGAGGGTGGCCATGCCGACTTCGCGCCATCCAATCAGCTTGAAACCGATCTGTGGGAGTATCTCTATGCCGAGAAAGGGCAGGTAGAGGTTGAGGACGTGGTCTCCTTCAGCGGCATAGACAACATTTACAATTTTCTACTGTCGACCTCGCGGGTGAAACCGGCCGCCTGGTACCAAAAAGCCACCGACTGCGCGGCGAAAATCACTGAGATGGCGCTGGCGGGCAAAGATGAGACGGCTGTGAAAACGCTGGATATCTTCGTGGATTGCTACGCCTCCGAGGCGGCCAATCTCGCTTTGAAAGGCATGACGATGGGCGGCGTGTATCTTGGTGGGGCGACCACCAAACAGATTATGACCGCAATTGACAAGGCCAAGTTCATGGAACGATTCGTGAAAAAAGGGAAGATGCAGGCGTTTCTGGACAAGGTGCCGGTGAACCTGATTATCGATGAAAAAACCGCCCTGCTCGGCGCGGCGGCGGTCGCCCTGGAAAAAGCCGGCGCATGAGGAACTTCGTCCTGTATTTGCCCGGATCATACCGCACCGAGCATATTGATTTCTACCGGAAGTTGTCAAAGGGCAAAGTGAGGGTCGCTGTCGATGGCGGCTTTTCTTTTTTCCGACGGACGCAAACTTTTCCTGATCTTCTAATAGGTGATTTTGATTCTCTCAAAAGAAAACCGTCCGGTCTGCCCGCAAGAACGAAAGTGATCTCTTTCCCCGTCGTCAAGGACAAAACCGACCTGCAACTGGCGCTGGAGTACTGCCTGAACCACGGAGCGCGAAGTATCGATATTGCCTCGCCGCAAGTAGGTGAGATCGATCACTTCCTGGGCAACATCATGCTTATGAAGCTGCTGTCACCGAAAGGGGCGAGCCGACGAATCGATGTGCGCATTGTCAGCCATCAACACGAAATCAGGCTGCTGGTGGATGGTCGCGTGAGCTTTGTCAACGGTGTCGGTGATACCGTGTCGGTGCTGCCGATGTCATCGACTATCGAACTGACCTGCTCGGGAATGGCATACGCAGCGCGGGCTCTTCGGATCAAGAGCGGTGAGAGCCACGCTCTGAGAAACGAAATCACCGCCAAACGGGCGTTGGTAGCGGTGAAGGGCGAAGCACTGGTAATCCGCCGGTATAAGCCGCGCACGCGGTCGAAATAGCTGTTTCCGGTACTAAATACCCAAAAATCTTGTTTGTCCCATATTGACAAACAGTTTTGGATATGTATATTCCCGCAGTCCTTGAGATTGAATCTCTTCAGAAGATTCAACGAGAGGCCGAGAATAGAATATACTGGGAGATAGTCCAATGGTAGGGCACACGGCTCTGGACCGTGGAATCAGGGTTCGAATCCCTGTCTCCCAGCCATACTTCGTATGTTTTACCGCTTCGCGCCGCTTCGGGAATTCCCGGTCGACATTACCAGATTCAACGACACTCAATCAGAGTTCTATATGTATCCCAGGTTGCCCGCTTTTCTATGCCCGGCATTTTCCACCCCGCCTAAAAACCAGGTACTCATCTGACCAAATTCCTTCTCTTGGAACTCTTGGCCACTCTTGAGCGTTATAAACAACGACACAAATAGTCCAGTATTCCAAATCACATTTCTGGAGGCATTATGTTTAAGAAGACAATCCTGCTATTCACGCTGGCGATGTTTCTCGTTGGCGGCTCGCTCATAGCTGGTGAGAAGACGGCCAAAAAGGCTGCCCAATCCGATTTTGAAGGCACTCTCGTGTGTATGGGCTGCGACCTGAAGAAGTCCGAGGGCGCCCGCGCTGCCTGCACCGATTTTGGTCACAATCACGCGCTGAAGACCGCCGATGGCAAGTATATCGGATTGCTTGAGAATAAGTACTCGGCCGACCTGATCAAGGGTGAGAAATATCACAACCAGAAGATGAAACTGCACGGCGTGTATTTTGCCAATGCCAACCAGCTCGATGTCGAGTCGTTTGAGGTTGACGGCAAGACCAAGTCGTGGTGCGGTGGCTGCAAATCCATGGATGCCTGCATGGCGCCTCAGGGCGACATGTAATTGAGCGCACCCGCGAAGCGGGCACACTTCGTGTGTTTTATGCTTCGCACACTTCGTTGAGTGGGCGGCAGACGTCCTCGTCTGCCCCTTTTTCGAATGCGTGGTAGCCACAAAGAGCGGGCCTTAGGGCCCGCTCTTTTTTTTGTACACTTCGCCCACTTCGTGGGTCTTTTGCTTCGCACACACTTCGTGTGATTTTTTCGTGGGCGGCAGACCTCCCAGTCTGCCCCTTGGAAGACAATTCTGTGGTTGGTGTACGTTCTCATGCACCAACATTCAAAAGAGCGGTGATGCCGCTGTTGAGCTTGACATCGACCACGCCCTTTACTAATCTTGCTCATTGTCTGCCGATGCCAGACCTCGAAGGTGTGGCAGACAACACTTCCATATGCCAACAAGTATCGAAATAGCCGGATGAAAGAGAGGACCGATATGCAACCCTACGTTACCGCCGACTCACTGAAAGAAAAGACGCAGACCTGGCTGAAACAGATCGCGCCATTTAACACTCACGAGATGCACCTGGATATCACCGCCTCGGCCCTGATAGTGGTCGATATGCAGGAGTTCTTTCTGGACCCGGCCTCGCCGACCTTCACCTGCGGGGGAGAGGCGATTATCCCCAACATGCAGAGTCTGATCGCGGCGTTCCGCAAAAAGGGTCGCCCGGTGATTTTTACTCGCCACGTGCACCATCCCTCCGGAATGGATGTCGGCATCATGGGCTGGTGGTGGGATGGGATGTGCCGTGAAGGAACGCCCGAAAGCGAGGTGCACAACGCGCTCGCGCCGCTTCAGGGGGAGAAGCAGATACTGAAGCATCGCTACTCAGCCTTTTACGACACCGACCTTGAGACCATCCTGCGCTGTCAGGGGGTGAAGGACCTGGTTGTGTCGGGCATCATGACCAACATGTGTTGTGAATCGACGGCGCGCGATGCTTACTATCGGGATTACCGGGTGTTTTTCCCGGCCGATGGTACCGGGTCGGTGATCGAAGAGATGCACACAGCGTCGCTGCTGAATCTGGCCTTCGGTTTCGCCCACATTAACACGACCGCTGATATATTGGCGGATTTGGCCTAGCGGATTATTCAGGGGGGATGTGTTGTAGGTCAGGCGGGTAGCCCACACATTGCTGTGTTAGTGGGCGGCAGGCCTCCCGGTCTTCCCCCTTTTGTCAAAATAGGTGGGTACCCAACGGCCTGTGGTGTT
>JAUXCD010000161.1 GCA_030619085.1 Candidatus Zixiibacteriota bacterium | reverse complement strand
GTCAACCTTTTCCACCGGGTGGCCGAACTTCATTCCCGAGGACGATTTAACCTCCACAAACACAATCAGGTCGTCTTTGCGCACGATCAGGTCGATCTCGAGATGCGAGGCCTGCCAGTTGCGCTCGACCACCTCGTAGCCCTGCTGTTCAAAAAAAAGGGCGGCCTGCTTCTCAAAGCGCCGCCCACGATGAACTGTGTGCTGTCGGTAATTGCGATCAGCGGAACAGGACATATTGCTCCAGAAGCTGGGCCACCGGCTTGAATGACCGGCGGTGGATGTCACATGGTCCGTGCAAATTCAATTCGTCCAGGTGTTCGGCAGTCGGGTAACCTTTGTGCTTCGAGAAGGAAAACGAAGGATACAATCCTTCCAGGCGATCCATAATCCGGTCGCGGGTGACCTTGGCCACGATGGAAGCGGCTGCAATCGACCGGCATCGACCGTCCCCCTTGACCACGGCAAGCTGCGGGTAGTCAATCTTGGGAATGGTGAAGGTGCCATCAACCAGCACGAAATCCGGCGCCTGCTTGAGATCCATCACCGCTTTGCGCATGGCCATCAGTGACGCCTTCAGGATATTCATTTTGTCGATGCACTCGTTGTCGATGATCCCGACCGAGCACAGCGCCGAGGAGTTGGCTATTTCATCGAACAGTTTTTCACGACGCATTGCCGAGAGTTTCTTGGAATCATCTATTCCGTCGATCTCCACACCTTCCGGGAGAATGACCGCGGCGGCCACCACCGGACCGGCTAGCGGTCCGCGTCCGACTTCATCAACGCCGCAGACAGTCCGGTATCCCTTGTCGACCAGCATCTCCTCGATGTTATCGAGGTCGATTTCGTTTCCGTATTGGCTGAGTTTCATGGTATACTGCACACCCGATTATGGCAGGAATGCTGCCTGTTTACAAGTAAAATCCTCTCATTATAATTATCGACCCGGAAAAGCGGTTTGATTAGAACTTTTCACACTTTATATTTCACCGAAAACGGAATGGACACAGAGGGTTCCATGAAGAAAAAAAAGCCGAGCAAGTTCCTGTTTTCGGTAGTGGCGGGTGAATTGAAAGGCAAACGAATCTCCGCACCCGATCTGGGCATCACACGGCCGCCGCTGACGCGCTTGCGCAAGGCCATCTTTGACTTTCTGAAACCGTACCTGGTCGATGCGATGTACCTTGATTTGTTCAGTGGGACCGGGTCGTATCTGTTCGAGGCGGTATCACGCGGCGCAGCCGGCGCCACCGGCGTGGAACTGGAGAAGCAACTGGCCGATGCCATCAACGCCCAGGCCGACCAACTGGGTGTAGCTGAGCGGTTGCTCTGCCTGTGCGATGACGTTTTCAAGGTTATCCCCCGCCTGGCCGTTCAGAAAAGAGAATTCGATATCATCATGATCGCGCCGCCGCAGTATATGGGGCTAATCGACCGGACCCTGGCCGCGCTCGCAACCAGGAAGATCGTCCGACCCGACGGCCTCATCCTCTGCCAACATGATACTTCGGAAACGGCCAAGATAGATTTTGGCGACGCCGATATCTGGCAACGCCGTAAATACGGCAACACCACTTACACCGTTATCCGTCAGCCGCAATGACCGGGGTCTCATCCAGCGCCGCAAAACAGGCCAACAAAAAAGCGCCTCTCTCGAGGCGCTTGATGTTTTCGGATAAGAAACCGGTCAGGAGCGTTATTCTTCGGTCGGTTTTTCCGCCTTAACCTTTTCCTCCTTAGCATTTCTCTTGCTCTTATCGCTGTCGGACAACTGCTCCTTGATTCGGGCCGACTTTCCGGTCAGGTTGCGCAGGTAGTTCAGTTTCGCGCGCCGAACTCTGCCGGAACGGATCAGTTCGATCTTGTCAACGTTCGGTGAATGGAGCGGGAAGACTCTCTCGACGCCGATACCGGATGAGATTTTGCGTACGGTGAAGGTGGCGCCGGTGCCACCCCCACGGCGACCGATAACGGTCCCCTGGAATACCTGGATTCTCTCTTTGTCCCCTTCCTTAATTCGAACGTGCACCTTGAGAGTGTCGCCGGATTTAAACTCGGGGATATCCTCTTTCAGGTATCCTTTTTCAATCTGAGCGATTCTTTTCATCTCTATTTCCTTTCAGTCTCATTTGTCATCGTCGTCATTGCCAATATCATTCACCTGTGCGCGTTCTTCATCGCTCAAGTCGGCATCATCAAGCAGGTCCGGGCGATTCATCAAACACTTCCTGCTCGCCTCCGACCGCCGAAATTTCCTTATCTGCTTATGGTCACCGGACATTATCACTTCCGGCACCTCAATATCTTCATAAACCGCGGGTCTGGTATAACAGGGTGTACCAAGGATTCGTTCCATGTGGGAGTCACCCAGAGCGGACTCAAAATTGCCCAGGACTTTGGGAATCAACCGCGCCACGCTGTCGACTATCACCGCCGCGGCCGGTTCACCGCCGGTCAGGATATAGTCGCCGACCGAAACTTCGTCAATCTCGTACAGTTCCAGAAGGCGCTCATCGACGCCCAGGTAGTGCCCGCAGATGATCGTCAACCGCTCACCGAGTGAGTATCTCACCGCCATCGGCTGGTCGAAACTTCTCCCGGCGGCCGAGGTCAGGATAATCCTGTTTTTCTCGTCAGGTGGCCCTTCCGAGCCGCGATGCCGATAGCCCAAATGCCGCAGAGCGCGGTCGATCGGTTCCACCTTGAGCACCATGCCGCCACCGCCGCCGTATGGAGCGTCATCGACAGTCCGATGTTTGTCGGTGGTGAAGTCCCGCAGGTTTAAAATATCGATGTCAAAGAGCTTTTTCTCCAGCGCTTTTCCGAGAAGCGACTGCCGCAACGACTGCTCGAAATAGCCCGGGAAGAGCGTTATCAACTCAAATTTCATTGCTTCATCAAGGTCCGGGTCTAATGTTCATCGAGAAGTCCCGTTATGTCCACCACGATTCTTTTGCCCGAAACGTCAACCTCTTTAACGTACTGTTTGACGGCCGGAATACGAAGTGTCTCACCGCCGGTCAGTTTCACCAGGTAAAGGTCGGCGGCCGGGTAGCTTTCCACATCAATCACTTCGCCCAGCAACTTATCATCACTTTCGGTGAACACCTCACACCCGACAAGGTCAAACACGTAGAAAGTATCCTCAGGGAGATTGACCACCTGGCTCATGGGGACGCCCAGTTCCCGATTGGTCAATCGTGCCGCTTTTTCCGGGCTGTTTATATTTTCCAGCCTGAGCACCGGTCGGTCCGCGATGTATATAACGGAGACTATCTTCATGCTGTCCCACCCATCCTTGCCTTTGACCAGTATCTGCTCGAGATCTGAGAAACGCTGGGGGAAATCGGTGGCAACAGTCACGTAGATTTCGCCGGTTAAGCCACGGGGACGACCGAGCCTGCCGACCGTTACAATCTCTTCGGACGACACGAAATATACTCTTAGCTAATCTTCCAGTATTTCCAGCACGGCTCTCTTGCCCTGACGCGCCGAAATCGCCGCCAATAGTATGCGGATCGATTTGGCCGTTTGGCCACCCTTACCTATCACCTTACCAAGATCACTCTGGGCCACATGAAGTTCATAAACGGTGGTTCGACTGCCTTCCACTTCCGCAACCTCAACCTGGTCAGGATTGTCAACCAGTGCGCGAACGATGTAGTCGATAAAATCCTTCATCACATCAATCCTCTCTGTTTACAGCTCGTGATCGAGATCCCGTAACTTAATAGAGTATTTCCAATTCCTGTTCAATTAAGAGTAGCTTATCACGTTAATCGGGCTACTCTTTATCAGGCTCCTTTTCAGTTTCCGTCTCCGGCTCTTTTTCGGCTTCCGGCGCAGGCGCTTCCGCAGCTTCTTCCTTGGGAGCTTTCACAGCTTTTTCCTTGGGAGCTTCGGCAGCAACCTCGGGCGCAGCTTTCGCTGCATCTACCTTGGGAGCTTCGGCAGCAACTTCGGAAGCAGCTTCCGCCGCCGCCACGGCCGCCTTCTTCATCTTCCTCGTTTTCTTGACGCGCTCTTTGATACTGGGTTTCAGTTCGATCGCGCTGACGTCCTCACCCTTTTTGGCCTTTTGGTATTTCTCGCTAAAACCGACCTGGGTCAGAAGCGAGGCGACCGTATGGGAGGGAACCGCTCCCTCGTCCAGCCACTTGGTGATTTTGTCCTCATGAACTTTCACCTCCGCCGGCTGTTTAATCGGGTTGTAGAAGCCGACAATCTCCAGAAACCGTCCATCACGTGCTCGACGAGAATCAGCCGCAACAATTCGGTAGAAGGGGCGCTTTTTCGTGCCCATCCGACGAAGTCTAATGTGTACCGCCAAAAAACTATACCTCCGTTCTTGAGTCCTAGAAGGGCATCAGGCCTTTTGGCATGCCCTTGAACTTCATTTTATTCATATTATTAAACATTTTCTGCATTGTAGCAAACTGTTTTAGCAACTGGTTGACCGTCTGGACCGAATTACCGGAACCGACCGCTATCCGCTTTTTACGCGAACCATCTATCAGGCGGGGATTGCGACGTTCCTCGGTCGTCATCGACTGCACGATAGCCATCATCCGGTTAACATCCTTTTCGTCGATTGAAATCCCTTTCATCGCCTTACCCACGCCGGGAATCATCCCCATCAGGTTCTCCAGCGGTCCCATCTTGCGAATCTGTTGAATCTGCTCCAGGAAGTCCTCGAAGTCAAATTGGGCCTTGAGGATCTTTTTCTGCATCTTCTCGGCCGCCTCCATGTCGATCGTATCCTGGGCTTTCTCCACCAGCGATACGATATCCCCCATACCGAGAATGCGCGAGGCCAGACGGTCCGGATGGAATGGCTCCAGCTCCGAGAGCTTCTCCCCCACCGAGGCCAACTTGATTGGACAGCCGGTCACTTGTCGAATCGATAGAGCTGCGCCGCCACGGGCATCACCATCGAGCTTCGACAGCACCACCCCGGTGATATCCAGCCGGTCGTGAAACTCCTTGGCGATATTGACCGCATCCTGGCCGGTCATGGCATCGGCCACCAACAGCAGTTCATCCGGTTTGACCAGGTCTTTTATTTCTTCCAGTTCCTTCATCAACTCGTCATCGACATGCAGTCGTCCGGCCGTATCGAGAATGACCAGGTCAATGAAGTTCTTCTCAGCGTATTTAACCGCTTCCTGACAGATCTTCTGCGGCGACTTCCCCTCGATATGGAAATGCTCCACATCGATTGAATCCGCCAGCACTTTGAGCTGTTTGACAGCGGCGGGACGGTAAATATCGGCTGCGACCATCAACGGCTTTTTGCTTTTGCGCTTGTTCATCAGCGCGAGCTTACCGGTCAGGGTGGTCTTACCCGAACCCTGCAGACCACAGATCATATAAACCGTCGGCGTTTTGGTAACCGGCGCGAGCGGTTCGGCCTTGCCGCCCAAAAGGGTGACCAGTTCGTCGTGAACAATCTTCACTACTTGCTGGCCCGGCTCAATCGACTTGAGCACGTCGCTGCCGACGGCCTTGGCCTCGACCGCCTTGACGAAATCGCGCGCTACCTTGTAATTGACGTCTGCTTCGAGGAGCGCCTGACGCACCTCGCGCATTGCGTCTTTGATGTTTTTCTCCGAAAGGCGCCCGGCACCGCGGAGTTTTTTAAACACCAATTCTAATCTGTTACTTAAAGCATCAAACATAGTTCAAACTACAATACACTCACGGACAGACTTCCACACAGAAAACCCGTCCGCACTACGATAACGTTCAATCTGTCAAGCTCTTAGAAATTCTTTCACAGGCTTGTTACAAAGCCCACTAATATAGTGAAACGCCGAAAATTGGCAAGAGGTTTATGGATTTCCACATTCTGTGGAGATTGTGGGGATATGTCAGTAATTGGCTGCTATTCCGAGACTTACGAAATTGCAATATTAACCGAGATATTTCTTCAACCAGGCCTTGCGGTAACCGTCGATCTTTTTGTAACTGCCGTCTTTGAGGGCTACATGCCCCCCGCCCTCGATAACCACCAACTCATGTGGCCGACCGAGTCGTTTTAGTTCCGCCGCCAGCGCCTGGCTCTGGGAAAGCGGTACGCGCTTGTCTTTGTCGCCGTGAAGCAGCAGAATTGGGCAGTTTTTCGGGAATTGGTCTGCAAAATATACTGCCGAGCGCATCGACATCTCCCGCTGGCGGTCATCGACGGTCATATCGCCAAAGCGGTTATCAACGAATCGTCCGAACTCCGGGAAAATTTCAGCCAGCGCGAAAATATCACTCACCCCGGCGTGGACGATCGCACAGCGGAAGCGGTCCTCCATCGTCAGCGCCCGATAGGTGGTC
>JAUXCD010000123.1 GCA_030619085.1 Candidatus Zixiibacteriota bacterium | reverse complement strand
TAATCTCCGTCTTCTTCATAGTTGATGTTAACCACCAACTCCAGCGAGTCAGACGTGCGATGCAGCTCAAACCGGGGAATGACAAAATGATAGCAGCCGAATTCCCGCCAGTCTGCGGCGTTGTCTTTGGCGCGGCCGTCACATTCCAAAGCTCGGTTCCCAAGGAGCTTGGCCCGATGATTGAGGTAATGAAATTACTTCTCAACCCGGATGAACCGAAACTTCGGTTCTGGGGCGGGTTCTCGTTTGACCCCGGCCGCACCAAAGACAACGCCGCAGACTGGCGGGAATTCGGCTGCTATCGTTTTGTCATTCCCCGGTTTGAATTGTATCGCACGGCTAAATCGCTGGAGTTGGTCGTAAATATCAACTACGAAGAAGACGCCGACGATATTTATGATATTATGGAGGAGCTAAAGGAGTTGACCTTTCCCGCCTATGGAACCTACAACCTGCTCCCAAAAGTCATGAGCCGTCGTGATGTTCCTTCCAGCAGGGGATGGACAAAGAATATCAATGCTGCGCTAAAGGCTTTCAAAGCAACTGATCTTCAGAAAGTTGTCTTGGCCCGGAAAGCCACGTTCAAATTTGAACAACCACCGAGTCCACCGGCATTGATGAATCGATTGAGCGAATCGGCCGATGGTTGCTTCAGCTTCTTATTTCAGCCTAACGAAGAAACCGCCTTTCTGGGAGCAACACCCGAGCGGCTGTATCACCGGGACGGGAAAGTGATTCACACCGAAGCTATCGCCGGAACTCGTCCGCGTGGGACGGACGACGCCAGTGATCTCGCGTTGGGAAACGAACTACTGAAAAGCAGCAAGGACATCGCCGAGCACGAGTACGTGGTACGTAGTCTGAGAGAGTCGCTGAATCAGCTATGCACGACTTCCGGTGAAATAGCCGGTCGCGATCTACTGAAACTGGCCAATGTTCAGCACCTGATAACGTGCTTTGAGGGCGAACTCAAGTCTGACATCTCCGACGGTGACATCTTTTCCGCTCTGCACCCGACGCCCGCCGTGGGGGGATATCCGCGCGGGCCGGCGATGGACCTGATTGGCGAGTTGGAACCGTTCGAGCGAGGCTGGTACGCCGCACCGGTGGGCTGGATAGGTGCCGAGGCGGCCGAGTTCGCGGTTGGCATTCGCTCCGGCCTGCTGCACAGGAATCAGTTGCATCTTTTCTCCGGAGCCGGTATTGTGAAGGATTCCCACCCAGATCGGGAATGGGATGAGATTGAACGGAAAATCAGCAACTTTCTCTCGGTGATAGACCTATCATGACTTCCGGCGACGCCCGCATGAACGCCAACTGGGCGAATCTTATGGTAGAGGAACTGGTAAGGCAGGACGTGACATTTTTCTGCCTTTCTCCCGGTGCGCGCTGCACGCCGCTGACGCTGGCCGTGAGCAAATGCGACAATGCAGTGGCAACGATGCACTATGACGAGCGAGGTGCGGCCTTTCACGCGCTCGGCTACGCGCGGGCCACCAACCGTCCGGCGGCGCTCATCTGCACCTCGGGTACGGCCGTTGCCAACTATTTCCCGGCGGTGGTCGAGGCATCGATGGACAACGTGCCGATGATCCTGCTGACGGCGGACCGCCCTCCAGAGTTGCATCAGACCGGAGCCAACCAGTGTATTGATCAGATAAAGATATTCGGCGATTACGTTCGCTGCTTTGTCAATATGCCGTGTCCTGACGAGAGAATCGAACCGCAGTTTGTGCTGACGACTGTCGACCAGGCGGTGCACCGTGCGCAAGGCTACTGCGCCGGGCCGGTGCATATCAACTGTATGTTCCGCGAACCGCTTGCTCCCAAACCGGGCGAGAGCCTGCCTGAATCTTACTTGCGGCCGGTCGATGGTTGGAAGCAAAGCGACAAGCCGTACACGACTTATGAAGAGTCTACGCGCGTGCCTGCGCCGGGTGTGGTTGAGAGAATAGCCGAGCGGCTTGAGCAATCAGGCGATGGCCTTATCATAGTCGGACAGTTGCGGACTGAACGGCAGATGGCGGCGGTGTCTCAACTTGTGCACAAAGCCGAATGGCCTCTGCTTCCGGATATCCTCTCTGGATTGAGACTCGGTGCGGGCGCAAACAGTACCGTCTTGCCGTATTACGATCTCTTGCTGCAGATGGGGTGGTTCGAAAGCAAACAGCCATCGACCGTTCTGCATATCGGCGGCCGACCGACCTCAAAGCACCTCCTGCAATTGCTCGAACGAGTAGCACCCGAGAACTATATCCATCTGAGCGATCATCCGTTGCGCATTGACCCGGTCCATCGCATCAGCGACCGTATCGAGGCGGATATCGTCCGCACTTGCATGGATCTGGCGGCGTTCCTTCCGGAGGCCGGATTGGTCGAAGCCGACCGGAGTTGGTCGGATGTTACCGGCACTGTCAACGATGTTCTCGCGGCCGAACTCGACAGCAAGTCAGCACTGACGGAACCATCGGTCGCGCGACTGACTTCACAAGGCATCGACCCGGAGGCCTGTCTCTTTCTGGCCAACAGTCGACCAATACGCGACATGGACAGTTTTGCCGATTCCACCTGTCACCGTGTGCCGGTGACGTGTAACCGGGGCGCCAGTGGTATCGACGGCACTCTGGCCTCGGCGGCCGGTTTTGCGCGCGGACTTGACCGTAAACTAACCGTGCTGATCGGTGACCTGGCGCTGTTGCACGATTTAAACTCGTTGGCCCTGTTAAGGAAGCTCGACCGGTCGGCGGTGATTGTTGTGATAAACAACAACGGTGGCGGCATTTTCTCGTTTTTGCCGGTGCATGAGCACCGTGATGTTTTCGAACCGTACTTCGGCACGCCCCATGATATGCGATTCGACAAAGCCGCGAGCATGTTCGGTTGCCGCTATGTCTGCCCGGAAAGCAAAGGCGAATTTGTGGCTGCCTATAGGGCAGCGCAGGATGAGGCCGGGCCGACTGTGATCGAGGTTCTATCTGATCGAGGCGAGAATCTGGCTTTCCACGGGAAACTGCACGACAAAGTGCGTGCGCATCTCAACAAGTCGTAATGCTTTATGAAATCGAAATTTCATTTCCATTACACGATGCACGGCCGGTCCGACCGCCCCGCGATTATGTTCCTTCACGGTTTTATGGGCAGTTCCGAAGACTGGTCATCGGAAATCATTCCCCCTTTCGCGAGCGACAACTTCTGTATCGCCGTAGACCTTCCGGGGCATGGCCGGACAGTTGCGCCTGACGACAACGATTTCCGCATGGACCGCTGCGCCGCGCGTCTGATTGGACTTCTGGACAATCTGTCCATAGAAGACTGCCGGTTGGTCGGCTATTCGATGGGCGGACGGCTGGGTTTGTACCTTCTCACGCACTACCCGGATCGATTTAGCCGAGCGGTGATCGAGTCGGCGTCGCCCGGCCTGAGAACGCAGGAGGAACGTGACGAACGTATCGCTCACGATGAACGACTGGCTGAGAAACTTATCTCGATGCCGTATGAAGATTTTGTGAATGAATGGTACCGGCAGCCGATCTTCGCCTCGGTGCGGCGCGATGAAGCGCGATTCCAGATGCTGCTGCAGCGTCGTCATACCAACGATCCGCATGAGCTGGCCCGGTCGCTTCGCCTGATGGGCACCGGCACGCAACCGTCGTTGTGGGCTGACCTTACCGCGGTCCAGGCATGGATGCTGGTATTGGCGGGAATCCATGACAACAAGTATGTGACGATTGGCGAAGAGATAGCCGCAATGTGCCGCTCAGCTATTTTTTCGGTTATTGACGATGCCGGCCACAATGCGCATTTTGAGAACCGAGCCGAATTCGTAAGACAAGTGAGACAGTTTTTGCAATAAACAGGAGAGAATATGGCTAATGTCAACTGGCAGGAAGCTGCCAAGTTCACGGATATCAAGTATCACAAGGCGGAAGGAATCGCCAGGATTACAATCAATCGTCCCCAGGTCAGGAACGCGTTCCGGCCGCTGACCGTCAATGAGATGGCGCAGGCGCTGGCCGATGCCCGTGAGGACGCCGAGATAGGCGTGGTGATTTTTACCGGCGAAGGTGACAAGGCGTTCTGCTCCGGCGGTGACCAGATGGTGCGCGGTGACAGCGGCTACAAGGATGACCGGGGTATTCATCGGTTGAACGTGCTTGACCTGCAACGACAAATTCGCACCTGTCCTAAACCAATCATCGCTATGGTGGCCGGGTATGCCATCGGCGGAGGGCACGTGCTGCACCTGATGTGCGACTTAACGATTGCCGCCGACAACGCCGTCTTTGGACAGACCGGGCCGAGAGTCGGTTCGTTCGATGGCGGGTACGGTTCCAGTTACCTGGCCCGCGTGGTGGGACAAAAGAAGGCGCGCGAAATATGGTTTCTGTGTCGCCAGTACTCCGCCCAGCAGGCGTTTGACATGGGTCTGGTCAACATAGTAGTGCCGTTGGATTGTCTCGAAGAGGAGACCGTGACCTGGTGCCGCGAGATTCTGGCCAATTCACCGATGGCTATTCGATGCCTGAAGGCGGCCATGAATGCCGACTGCGACGGTCAGGCGGGTTTGCAGGAACTGGCCGGCAATACGACTATGCTGTTTTATATGAGCGAGGAAGGCCAGGAAGGCCGCAATGCCTACGTGGAGAAACGTAAGCCGGACTTCTCAAAATTCCCCCGCAATCCGTGACCGAGTGCATGGCTTCAACGGAAGGTGAGGCAAAAGGTGACCCCGTCACCCTGGCTGGTTTGATGTGAACAAATCCCGACTCCAGATATGGACTATGGCCGCCCGTCCCAAAACTCTCTGGGCGGCCGTAGCGCCGGTCATCATAGGTATAGCCCTGGCGGCCGAGGCTGGTGGTATGCATATTCCTTTTGCGTTGGCGGCTCTGTTCGGCGCGGTGATGATTCAGATTGGCACCAACCTGGCCAATGACTACTTCGACTACAAGAAAGGCACCGACCAACCCGGTCGTCTCGGCCCGACGCGGGTAACTCAGGCCGGACTGGTGACGCCCCGGGCAATGCGAAAGGCTATCGCGGTTGCCTTCGGCCTGGCCGTGCTGGCCGGAATCTATCTGGTCTGGCGCGCCGGCTGGCCGATTGTCGCGGTGGGACTGCTTTCCATTCTGTTCGGACTGCTATACACCGCCGGTCCGTATCCGCTCAGCTACAATGGCCTGGGGGATATCTTCGTCCTGATCTTTTTTGGCCCGGTGGCCGTTGGCGGAACCTACTACGTTCAAACCTTAGACATCAACGCCACGGTGCTGATCGCCGGTCTGGCGCCCGGTCTGTTCTCGGTCGCCATTCTCACCGTCAACAATCTACGTGACATCAAGACCGATGCCGACGCTGGAAAGAAGACGCTTCAGGTAAGACTGGGACAAACGTTTGCGCGCCTGGAGTATCTGGTATCAATCGTAATAGCCTGCTTCATTCCTCCGGTCCTGTATTTTTTCAGCGGACAGCATCCGTATGCGCTTCTGGTGCTGCTTGTGCTACCGGCCGCCGTGCCAGCGATCAGAAAAGTTTTCGTTTTGTCCGAGACACCGAAACTGAACGATGTCCTTGCGGCTACCGGAAAGCTGCTGCTCCTGTATGCGGTCTTGTTTTCCGTGGGATGGCTACTATGAGGCTGACCGATTTCGACATCTTCCATTACCAATTGCCTTTAAGACAAGCATTAACGTCCGGTGACACCGCGCAACGTGTACGCGAGGGTATGTTGATTCGTCTGCGCGACAGCTCCGGTTCCTATGGATGGGGAGAATGCGCGCCGTTGCCGACTGTGAGCAGCGAGACGGTCGACACTGCCGCCGACCAACTCCGGCAGTTGCGGTCATGGGGGCAAGGCAAGGAGATGCCCGATGGTCTTGAGAATCTGGACGGTGGTTTTGACGCCTGGCTGGGCGGCCTGAACCTCGCACCCTCGGTGCGGTTTGGACTTGAGACCGCCTGCCTTCAGATGATTGCTCTGACTCGAGGCGTGAGTCTGGCGAAATTGCTGTCGGCATCCGCCGGCGACATAGTCACAGTCAATGCGTTACTCGATTCATCTCAGCGCGATGTACCCGAGAAAGCAAAGGCGCTGCACGCGGCAGGATACGCTGCGTTCAAGCTGAAGGTCGGCCGCCGGACGGTTGACGAAGACATTATATCTATACACGCTGTCCGGCGGGCGATTGGCGATGATGCGGCGTTGCGGCTGGATGCCAATCAGCTCTGGACGGCGCAGGTCTTGCTGTCGATTTGGTCCGAGGTACAGGAATGCGGCATTGACTATTTCGAAGAACCGGTAACCGACATCAAAAGCCTGTCAGACTACTTAGATAAAAAGCACATCAGTATACCTCTGGCTCTTGATGAATCTTTGTCAAAAGCCGAGCACGAAGAATTGATAACTTCGCCGCACGTCACTGCTCTGGTACTGAAGCCGACCGCGCTGGGTTTGGAGCGTAGCGTAAGTCTGCTCCGGAAAGCGCGTGAGTTGGGCAAGAAGACGGTAATCAGTTCGACATTTGAAAGCAGCGTCGGCATTTCGGCGCTGGTGCAAACAGCGGCCGCGTTCGCCGACCCGTCCGTTGCGATGGGTCTCGATACCGGTGGTTGGTTCGCCGAGGACCTGCTTAGCGCGTCGGTCGCGTCGCAGAACGGCCGCTTTGTCATCGATGAACTACCCGAAATACCGGAGAAGATAGAAAGCGACCGGCTAACGGAGATGCTGTGCGATGAATAGCGCCGTCTGGTCACTGGCGCGCGCGGCGAAAAAATCCCCCGGCGCCGATGCATTGATCACCGATGAGATTACAATCACCTACGACCGATATCTTGAACTGGCTGCGTCAGTATCCGAGAAGTTGGGCGAATTCGGTGTCAGGCCGGGTGACTACGTTGCTGTCATGGCCGAAAACGATATCAGGTATCCGATTCTCTTAAACGGTCTCTGGATGACGGGGACAATTGCCTGCCCCGTCAATCCCCGTTTCCCGGCGGCATATGTTGCTGACCTTCTGAATGACATAGGCTGCAGCATCATTGCGTGTGAAAACAAAGAACAGATATCTGACCTGGGCGCTCGTTTCAAAATTATCGAGACAGGTCCGTTGGTCAGTCTCGAATCTCCCAAGTCAAACATCACGACCATTTCCGAACAGCCTGCCGATATCCATCAACCGGCCACGGTGATATTTACATCGGGGAGCACCTCGCGTCCCAAGGGTGTTCTGCACTCTTTCGGCAATCATTACTTCAACGCCCTTGGCTCAAGCGAAAACATGCCATTCGCGAAAGGTGACCGATGGCTTCTTTCTCTGCCATTGTATCACGTGGGCGGTCTATCGATCCTGTTTCGGGCTATGCTCGGCGGTGGGGCGGTCGTTATCCCTGCGGGCAAGAATGATATTTTTGGCTGCATCCGGCGTCACCATGTTACGCACGCCTCTTTGGTAAGCACGCAGCTTCTTCGCCTGCTGCGCGAGAGCAAAGAGCAACCGCCTCCGGCCAGTCTCAAGGGGCTGCTGGTAGGCGGCAGCCATATGTCACCATTGCTTTTGCGCGATGCCGTGGCGCGCGGCTGGCCGGTACACACCAGCTACGGTCTGACCGAGATGGCTTCCCAGGTCGCTACCGCTGGGCCGGGCGATACCAACAGCGTTCTCGGCGGCTCGGCCGATATTCTTCCGCATCGGCAGGTGAAGATTGCCCCGGACGGCGAAATTATGGTAAAAGGGGAGACGCTTTTTCTTGGATACGTAAGTGGCGGTACTTTGTCACCATCGCGAGATGACGACGGCTGGTTTCACACCGGTGACCTGGGATTGCTGGACAGCCGGGGGAGACTTCACGTCACCGGCCGCGTGGATAGTATGTTCATTTCCGGCGGTGAGAATGTCCAGCCGGAAGAAATCGAAAAGGTCGCTCTTGAGCACTGCGATGTGAGCCAGTTTGTGGTAGTGCCGGT
>JAUXCD010000069.1 GCA_030619085.1 Candidatus Zixiibacteriota bacterium | reverse complement strand
TCAATAGCGTGCCGGGCCGATACCCAATGCAGGGTACCCTTGACCTTGCGGCCGTCTTTGGCCTCGCCGCCGCGCGAATCGGGGTCGTAGGTGCAGTGAAGCTCAGTTATCTCGCCGGTTTTATCGTCTTTGACAACGCTTTCGCACTTGATGAAGTAGGCAGCGCGCAAGCGCACCTCGCGTCCGACAGCCAGCCGGAAGAACTTCTTCGGCGGGTCCTCCTGGAAATCATTCCGTTCGATATAAAGCTCGCGCGAGAACGGCACCTTCCGCGAACCCATCGACGGATCTTCCGGGTTGTTGACGATCTCAAACTCTTCGATCAGATCCTCGGGGTAATTGTCCAGGATGATCTTAAGGGGGCGAAGCACGGCCATGACTCGCGGCGCCCTGAGATTTAGGTCTTCGCGCACGGCGTGCTCCAGAACGCCTAATTCCACCACGGTGTCTCTTTTCTTGGCGACGCCGATTCGCTCGGAGAACCTGCGTATCGACTCCGGCGTGAAACCACGCCTCCGCAGCCCGGAGATGGTGGGCATCCGTGGGTCATTCCAGTCGCTTACCAAACCTTCCCGGACCAGCTCCAGAAGCTTGCGCTTGCTCATGACGGTATAGCTGAGGTCGAGCCGCGCGAATTCTATCTGCTGTGGGTGGTAAACATCGAGCTTATCCAGAAACCAGTCGTACAACGGGCGATGGTCCTCGAATTCCAGGGTGCAGATGGAATGGGTGATGCCCTCGATTGAGTCCGACAGCCCGTGGGTGAAGTCATACATCGGGTAGATACACCACTTGTCACCGGTGCGGTGATGGCTGGCTTTGAGGATCCGATAAATGACCGGGTCGCGCAAATTCAGGTTGGGGGAGGCCATATCGATTTTGGCCCGCAGCACCCGGGAACCGTCCGGGAATTCTCCGGTGCGCATGCGGGCGAAAAGATCTAGATTCTCTTCAACCAAGCGGTCGCGGTGAGGGCTGTTTTTGCCGGGCGTGGTCAAGGTGCCGCGATATTCGCGAATCTCCTCGGCGCTCAGATCGCAGACGTAGGCTTTATCTTTCTTTATCAACCGGACGGCATACTCGTGTAACTGCTCGAAATAATCCGAGGCGTAGTACTCCCGGTCGCCCCAATCAAACCCAAGCCAGCGAATGTCCTCCTTGATGGAGTCAACATACTCGACCTCTTCTTTGGTCGGGTTGGTGTCATCGAAGCGAAGATTGCACAGACCGCCTTCGTACTCCTGGGCGATGCCGAAATTGAGGCAGATTGACTTGGCATGGCCGATATGCAGGTAGCCGTTGGGCTCCGGGGGGAAACGGGTGTGAACGCGCTGCTGATACTTGTTGGTCTGAAGGTCCCGGTCTATGATGGCTCGGATGAAGTTGGTTGGGGACACCGGCTCCGGAGCGGTGTTGCCCCGGTCGGCATCCTTTTCGTGGTTGCGGCTGTTGTCAGGTTTTTCCATAGCAGGGTTGCCTCAAAATCAAGTACCGTCGCATGCGACTTTTATTATATATCGACCTTTCCATCCCACACTTTGGGGCGGAATAATAAGCCACCAAGATAATCATTTTTGCCGTGACGACCAACCAAAAATTTCGCCACCTGCATCTGCCGCAGGGCAGGATTGGCCTTGTGCTGACGTGCCGCAATGACGTAATTCAAGACGAGACTAAAGTAGATGACTGTGGACATTATTAGTCGAAACCGAACGGCCGCGCATGACCTTCGGCAACCTTAGCGAGGTGCATTGAAAATGAATTCCGGTGTTTCGATTTCTGCCATGACCGATGCCGACCTGGCCGCCCGGGTATTTGTCGACTACTACGGTGTGCCGGAAGACCCTGCCAGCGGCAGCGGCAATGGTTGCCTGCTGGATACCTGGCTCGCTACGACTACCTCAGGACCAACATGTCGGAGGTAAGGTCGCTCTGACCGCGCGCGGGGAACTGGCTTGAGAGAATCACTCCGCATCGCATACCGGAGCGCCAAGAGCAAAAAGGTGATGCTGTTAAAGTGATCAGTGACATGATTTGATCGGGTCAGGAGCTGCTTATAGGATTGGAATAACAAAGAAAAGGCAACCGACTTTCGATGGTCGGTTGCCTTTTTCGTTTCTATCGGGCACATCGGTGGCAGTCGACCGGGGGGGGGCCGCCGCCGAAGAGATAATCTACGAAATATGTCAAATCCGATATGTCCAACGTGCAGTTGCCATCATTATCGGCCTCCTCCAAACAGTCCGGAGCAGGCCCGGTGCCGAACATATAGGTGACGTAGAAAGTCAGGTCAGAGATATCAACCGTCTGGTTGTTGTCAGCATCGCCCGGAGTGTCACAGCAGGTGTGAATGTCGAGATTGAACAGAATCGAAACATCGTTTGAACTATAATTGGCCACGGCCAGATCAGTATCACCGTCACCGTCAAAGTCGGCGCCGAACACCGTGTATGGGCCGCTGCCCACGCTGTAATCCACGGCCGGGGCAAACGTGCCGTCTGTGTTGTTAAGGAGAACGGAAATATCGTTGGACTGGAAATTGACCACGGCGAGGTCGCTATAGGTGTCACCGTTGAAGTCGGCCGAAAACACCGAGACGGAATAGGCATCCGTGGGATAATTGGCGGCCGAGATAAACGTTCCGTCACCGTTATTCAAAAGGATGTAGACATCGTTAGAAAGATAATTTGCCACGGCCAGATCCTGGTCAGTATCGCCATCGAAATCTCCTCCGTAAACGCACTGTGGCCCATCTCCGGCGGAATAATTGACCACACCGGCGAAATTACCGAGGCTGTTGTTGAGGAGGATGGAGACATTGTCCGATGAGGTGTTGGCCGTAGCCAGGTCAAAGTCGCCATCACCGTCGAGGTCGGCCGAGTAAACCGAGATAGGGTAAGCACCGGTCGGGAGGCTGATGCCGGGCGCGAAAGTGCCGGCGCCGGAATTGGTCAGGAGTTGGACAGAATTCAACGTGGGATTGGCTACGGCCAGATCATAGTCGGTGTCGCCGTCAAAATCGGCGGCGAAGACCGAGGCAGGATTAGTGCCGGCCCCGTATGTTATGGCTGAGGCGAAAGTCCCGTCGCCGTCGCTCAACAGGATTGACACGGTGTGGGAGGAGTAATCGGCCACGGCCAAATCATTGTAGGTGTCCCCGTTGAAATCTTTGGAGACAACCGAACGTGGGTAAGCACCGACTCCGTAACCGGTAGCGGAAGAAAACTTGCCTTTGCCGTCGTTGAGCAGTACCGAGACGGCACCGGCCTGGAGGTTGGTTACGGCCAGGTCTTTGTCGGTATCGTTGTCAAAATCGGCCGCGGTGACGCCGCGAGGGGTGACCCCGGCGTTGTATCTGATAGCTCCCGGGAACACGCCCTCTCCGTTATTGACAAAGATGGACACACTGTTCGCAAAGTAATTCACCACCGCCAGGTCATCATCGTTGTCATCGTCAATATCCGCCGCGACGATAGAGTAGGGACCGTCACCGGTGGCATAATTCACGGCCGCTGCAAAGGTGCCATCGCCGTTGTTATGGAGAACTGAAATATTATCAGCGGAGACGTTGGCCACGACCAGGTCGTTATTGCCGTCGAAGTCAAGATCGGCGGATGTTACAAAGCCTGCTCCGTCGCCGGTGGCGTAATGGACGGCCGCGGAGAAAACTCCGCTACCGTTATTGAACAGTACCGAGACGTTATCTGAGGAAACATTGGCGGCGGCCAGGTCGATATCATTGTCTTTGTCGAAGTCACCCGCGCATACCGAGCCGGGATAAGTGCCTACGCCAGGACGGGCCGTCTCGGCGAACATCCCGTTACCATCGTTCATCAAAATCGAGACGTCGCTTGACATATAGTTGGTCACGGCCAGGTCAATATCGCCGTCTGCGTCGAGATCGCCAGCGGCCATATCGCGGGGATGGTCACCAACGGGGAAATTGTTGGCCGGTGAGAAAGTCCCGTTACCGAAACCGGTGAGAACCGAGACATTGTTGGTATTGAAATTTGAGACCGCCAGGTCGGTGTAGCCATCGTCGTTGAAGTCGGCCGCACAAACTGAGCGGGGACTGTCACCGACCGCAAAATTCGCGCCGGCCGTGAATGTCCCGTCCCCATTATTCAGCATAATGGAGACGTTGTTGGCGGTTGCGTTGACCACGGCCAGGTCGTTGTCAGTATCGCCGTCGAAATCGGCCGCCGCAAGCGAATAGGGCCCCACGCCGACGGCATAGTGGACAAAGCCGTAAGTGCCGTTGCTCAGCAGGATTGAGATATTGTTGGATTGGTAATTGGCTACGGCCAGATCATTTTCGTCGTCACCGTCAAAATCGGCCGAGATTATTGTGGCCGGGTTGAGGCCGACGTCGTACTCGGCGTTTGCGGAGAACAGGACGACTGTTGAACCGGCGCTGCCTGACAGTAACAAAAGAAGGACCAGGCCGGCGATTCCGGCCAGTATTATTGAGTCATATTTAAAGCGACTTACCATGATATCGTGCCTCCGGATTGCTGGACTGCTGAAAAAGAAAACAGAGATATGTACTTCTGTTACAACCCAATATAGGGGAATACCGGATTTTGGCAACCATTTTCGGTTCAGCAACTTAAGGCCGCCGTTTACGCCCTGCCAGGGGGTTTTTAATACTTATCGGTTTATGCGGCCGGGTTCTATAACGCATGAGGTTGAGGTGAAGAGTTGAAGATGGGTCGAAATAAGGTAGCGTTACGATTGCCGCTTGCCGCAGATGGGGGAGAATATAGGCGTCAGGGACTCAAATATTGCCGGAACGGCGAAGTCATTTTCTCGGTCAAACCGGAGTCGGTTCTGATGATGAAGTAAGCAGCGAGATTCTGCTCGCGGGCCATCTGAAGTCCCTCCTCAGGTCCCAGCACCTCCAGCGCCGTGGCGAAAGCATCAGCGACGGCACATGAGTCGTGAATGACACTCACCGAGGCCAGGTGATGTCTGACCGGATATCCGGTTTTCGGATCGATTGTATGCGAGTAGCGAATACCATCTGATTCGAAATAATTGCGGTAATCACCCGAGGTCGCCATCGATGCATCTTTCAAGTTGACGACTTTCTGAATACCCAGGTCATTGTCGGGGGTGGCGATACCCACCTGCCAGATTTTACCGGATTCGTTGTGTCCCCTGGCCTTAACCTCGCCACCAATCTCGACCAGGTAGTTTTGCAAGCCCGCCGAATCGAGATAGGCCGCGATCCGGTCAACGGCGTACCCTTTGGCAATAGCGGCCAGATCACAATAAACGCGAGGTATTGTTTTTTTGACCGAAGGTGGGGATAACCTGACAGAGAGCTTATCATAGCCTATCTCTTGACGAGCGAGCGCGACTGCATCATCCGAGGGAGCAGCCGTCTCTGTCTTCTCGGGGCCGAATCCCCAGAGATTGACCAGGGGACCGACGGTGACATCAAACGCGCCGCCAGTGCGGCCGCTGATGTCGATTGCCAGAGAGAGGATTTCGGACGTGGCGGGGGAGAGGTCGAACCACTCGGTTGAGCCGCTCTTGTTGAACATCGATATCTCCGAATCTCTCTGGTAGGTGGACATCTGGTCGTTGACGGTGACCAGGAGGCGCTCGATACTGGCTTTGATTTTTCGAAGTTCGCTGTCGGCGATCCCACCTGACCTAACCGCCTTGACATTGTAAATGGTGCCCATAGTGGGGCCGGTGATTAAGACCAGGTCCTGTGGCGGCGCGCTGTCGGTGCATCCGCCAGCCATTAACAAAAGCACAAACAGGGGGCATGCTAACACGGATAGGAATACGGCGAATGGACTCCGGTATCTCGCCATGAATATACGTAAAGATTTACCAGTGGTCATTTGGTCATTCCCGTAAGTGCTTGTGCGGCATGAGCCGTGCCATAAAAAGAAATACCTGTCTTGTATGGTTTCCTTTTGGTGTTGGGCGATCAAAACTATTTACCTTCTCATGGTTTAAATCTTTGCTAAATTATTGTCTGTTAAAGAGTAAAAAGCCAGTCAAATCGTTCTTTAGGGGTAGCAAGTAAACATTACCATTATTATTGAGATTGTGAAAATTTTCTCTTGCGCGCATGGTCTTGTTTATCTATATAGAAGCATTAAACGGGACAACAATAGCCGGATTAGGTGATGGAGTTATTGAGTTTCAAACAGGTCAGCGTCCGATTTCTCGGACGGATATCCACCCAAATTGAGGCGGTAGTGCAGGTCGGGACACCTGTCCGTCGCTTCAGACCCCACACCTGAAAGGTTGAATTATGACGGAAAAGGATAAGGGCAAAGGCCAGAGTTGGGAAGAGTTGTTCTGGAAATCTCACAAGTACAACGAGCGGGTCAACATCAAGTCCGGATCGTACCTGCGTTCGTTCTGTCCCCACTGTGAGAAGGAGCTAACCCGAAACAACGTCATTCATCTCGAGGTTATCGGTCCCAATGATGAATCCGGTTGGATTGAGTTGAGCCCATACCTCAATACTTTTGACCGGAAAACAGACATAAAGCTGCCGGAAGCGCAGGAAGTCAAGGACCTTCGCTGTCCGCACTGTCATGAGTCCCTGAAAATTGAGGGGCGACACTGCGGCAACGGAGATGCTCACGTGGCCGGGTTCCTGGTGGGAATATCGAATATAAGAGTACCATTTTTTATATGCATGCGGGAGGGTTGTCACTGGCATGCAATTGCACCTGATGATGAAGGCAAGATAATCCTCGATGACAGTCATGAATGGTGATAACCGAAAAGCGAAGAGACCTTATCCACTTATAGTACTGACGGTCCTGGCCGGTCTGATTGGAGTGGCCGGTTTTTGGGCTGGCGCGGATTCCCCTGCAGGCAGCGACCGCTTCTATTTCCGAAATAGCGGCGGTGCCGTCCTATTTGAACACAACAATCATATCGATGACGCCGATGGCTGCGAAAGCTGCCACCACAATCTGTTTTTATCGGATTCCAGAAATGAATGCACTGACTGCCACGATGACGGCATGTCGGCCGAGGACTTCACCCACGCCGACCTTAAGGAAATTGACGGACACAGTTGCGCCGGTTGTCACCAGCTCAATGAAACGATTGAAGCCGGTTCCTGCCGCCAATGTCATCCGGCGGCCCAGGAGTCCGATGAGCGGTTGATTGCCTGCTCGACGTGTCACGACGATGATTACACGCCGGACATGCTCACCCATGACGAGATGCAGGAAGTGGAAGGTCACGAATGTGACGGCTGTCATAACATATCGACGGTGAGCGGGGCCTATCACGAGCAATGCAGCGGCTGTCATCTTCAGCAGAATCCCGACAAATTCGCCGCCACCGAGGGTGGCGTCCGGTGTGAGCGATGTCATCTCAAGTAAGCCAGGAGTTATGAACGATTAGATGAACCTTCTGCAAGCCATATTCAAACCGATTGCCCACGTACCGAAGTACCAATCCGACGGCGCGGCGATCCGGGATATCACCGACCCCGAATATGTGGTGATTCCGCTGGAATATCCCGGCCAGATTCTCTTCAAGCCGGAGGTCAAGGCCGGCGACACCGTTTGTCAGAACCAAATTATCGGCCGCTCCAGTTTGGGAAGCTGCGTACATGCTTCTATCAGCGGAGTGGTAAAGGAAATCAAGACGATCTGGACGGTGCGCAGCTTCAACGTGCCGGCGGTGGTTATTGAACGCAATGACCAGCCGCCAATGAGTATGGATGAAATGTTCGAGCGTTACGGCCAGCCGTTTGAAAGCGCTTCGACCATTCAGAAATTGCGGGCATCGGGGGTCATTTCCTCCTGGACAACGCCTGGCCGCTTTCATCTGGAGGCCGATGTTGATGAGTATCCCGAAGTAAAGCACATCGTTATAAAGGGCGTGAACGAGGAACCCACCATCTTCGCCAACGAGAAACTGCTGGAAGAGAACCCCAAAATGATAGTTCAGGGTATCCGACTCCTGCGTGATATCGCCCCCCGGGCCGTTATCTCGCTGACGGCGCCGCCGCGCCTGGTCGAATGGGCGAAGCAGCAGTTTCCGGACCTGACCAGGGTGGTCGGTATCGGTGACGAGTACAAGGATCGCATCGAACGCCTGGTGGTCTCCAGGGTAACCGGAGCTTATGTCCCCAATACGATGCCATATCGGGAAAAGGGTATCGGGGTCCTGTCCGTGGAGTACCTGTTGACTATGGTAGATGCGCTTGAGAGAACGCGGCCGTTTATCACCAAGTGCGTCACGGTTGCGTCCTGCCATGAGTCCAGGTCGGTGACGGTGAGAATACCGCTGGGTACGCCAATCAAGACTATACTGGACCGCCTAAACTGGCCATCGAAAGACTACGCCCGAATCCTGGTGGGAGGCCCAATGAAAGGAATTGCCCAGTACAGCGATGAAACGCCGCTGACCAAAAGCTCCCACGGTCTGTTTTTGATGACCGACGACTGTGTACCCGACGAGACCGTCCTGACCTGCATCAATTGCGGTTGCTGCACCAAGGTCTGTCCGATCAATTTACAGGTGCACCTGATCGGTCGCTATGTGGAATACAACATGATTGAGGAAGCCCGGCGGTATCACGTCGAGGCCTGTAATGAATGCGGACTGTGTGCGTATTGCTGCCCGTCCCATCGGCCGCTGGTGCAGTTGATAAGAATGTGCAACCAGTCCGAGAAGTAAAATGACAAACGATATGAGCAGAAAATACAGTGTAGCATCGAGCCCGCATTGGCGATACGCTTTCACTCTGAGCAACGTGCAACGTCTGTGGCTGCTGGCGCTGGCGCCGGCGATGGTGGCCTCAATCTGGATGTATGGTTGGCACGCGGCGCGGGTGATGGGACTGGCGGTCTTTTTCGCCGTTGCCTTTGATGCTCTGGCCAACCGGGTTATCCCTTCCAAAGACAGCACCGCCAACTACAGCAGCGTGACGCTGGCGATCATACTGGCATTCATGATGCCCTATGACTCCCCCTGGTGGCTGATCCTTGTGGGCAGCTTCATTATGATTGTGGTAGGCAAAAAACTCTTTGGTGGCACCGGAGCCTACCCGGCGCATCCGGCCATGTTGGCCTTTGCCATGCTCTTGGTGTCGTGGCCCGGACGATTCGATTACACCCGTTCACTGCTGGCAATCGATTGGGGGACCAAAATGGTGGAGCCGCTTCGCCTGGTGAAGACGCTCGGCGGCGGCGCGGAAAATACCTTTCTCTGGCAGGATTTGTTGATGGGCCATCAGGTGGCCGGAATCGGCAACGCGCTGGTTCTGTACCTTCTGATAGGCGGCCTCTTTCTAATGCTCATCAGAAGAATCCCGTGGCAGACCCCACTGGCGTTTCTGCTTGGTCACGTCTGCATGGCCTGGATTCTGAATCTGGTTGGACCCGGTGAGTTTGCCAGCCCGCTGTTTTACGTTTTATCCGGAGGCACCGTTTTCGCGGCCTTTTTCCTGGCGACCGAGTACACCACTTCTCCTGTCAATCCGATTCCCCGTCTGCTCTATGGATTTCTCGGTGGCCTGTTGCTGATGCTGATTCGGGCCTTTTCCAATTATTCCGACGGGGTGGTGTTCGCTATTCTACTGATAAATTTGGGTAACCCGCTTCTGGATCGAATCAGACCCAAAGTGTGGGGCGTCGAGGTAACCGGCAATGCGTGAGATAATCAGATTAGTGGTAGTCCTCAGCCTGATTTGTGGCGTCGCCGCGGCGGCCCTCACCGGCGTACGATACTCGCTGGAGAAGCGCATCGAACGGCAGAGCGATTTCTATGTTCGCGGTCCGGCCCTCGAGCGACTGTTCAATCAGCCGGCGGTCCAGTTGCTGGGGAACAAAATCAATTTCATGACCAGCAACAGAGTGTATTCCGTTTTCTACACCAAGAGCGGCGATGATGTCACCGGTCTGGCGATAGAGGCGCCCGGAGCGGGTGGATACGGCGGCGATATCATTCTCATGGTAGCCGTGGACCTTGCCTCCGACCAAATGACGGGTATGGAGATAATTCAGCACAGCGAGACTCCCGGGGTAGGTTCGCGGGTTGAGAAGGTCAGTTTCCGCAACCAGTGGGCCGGATTGTCGGTTTCTGAGCCGGTGAAGCTGCGAAGCCAGGGTGGGCAGATCGATGCTATCAGCGGCGCCACCTATTCATCGAAAGCGGTTGTCAACGGAACAAATCAAATTATCGAACTGATGAGCGGCCATCGCGATGAAATAATCGCTGCCATCAAATCCAAAGGTAACGGGTAATAAACGGCCGCGTAACGCAAGTGAGTTTGAGTGATGAAGTTTAAGCAAGTATTGTTACATGGACTGTGGAAAGACCTGCCGCCGTTTCGGCTCGTGCTGGGACTGTGTCCGGCTCTGGCTATCACCTCCTCGGCCGAGAAAGGATTGGGGATGGGGTTAGCAGCGACCTTTGTGCTCATCTTCTCCAACACATTCATTTCGGCCCTGCGCAAGAGCATCCCCGACAAGGTCCGTATTGCCAGTTACATCGTGATCATCGCCACCCTGGTTGTTCTGGTCGAGATGTCAATGAAGGCGTTCTTCTTTCCGCTGTCCCAGCAACTCGGCATCTACATTCCGTTGATTGTCGTCAACTGTATTATTCTGGGCCGGGCAGAGGCATTTGCATCTCGCAACCCGGTGTTTCTGTCAATGACGGATGGGTTGAGTGTCGGCATCGGGTTTACCATATCGCTGACGCTGGTCGGTTCGATTCGGGAGATACTCGGTGCTGGTACCTGGTTCGGCATGAGCTTATTCGGAGCATCCTTTGAGCCGTTCGGCTTCATGGTCGAGGCGCCGGGGGCCTTCCTATGCCTGGGGCTTTTGCTCGGATTGATGAACGCATACAGCCGCAAGCGCGGTGAGATGTTTATTCAGAGTTAGGAGATGGAATGGATCTGCTGTTTCTTGCCATAAGCGCTATCTTTGTCAACAACATCCTCCTGGCCCAGTACCTGGGAAACTGTCCCTTCTGCGGTGTGTCGAAGAAGCTCGATACCTCCATCGGTATGGGAGTAGCGGTTATCTTTGTCGTCACCCTGGCTTCGATATTCACCTGGGCGGCCTATCGCTATATTCTCATACCGTACGATATGGGTTTCATGCAGACGCTGGTCTTCATTCTGATCATCGCGGCCTTGGTGCAGTTCGTGGAAATCTTCCTGAAGAAACAAAGTAAAACTCTCTACAACGCGCTGGGCATTTATCTGCCGTTGATTACCACCAACTGCGCGGTGATGGGTATTGCGCTTCTGAATATCAAACACGAATTCGATTTCATCAACATGGTGGTTTTCGCGTTCTCCAGCGCGGCCGGTTTCGCCCTGGCCATAGTTCTGTTCGCCGGGCTTAGAGAGCGCCTGGTGATTTCGCCGGTGCCCCAGGCTTTGCGGGGGACGGCGATCGCGCTGGTCACTGCCGGTATTATGTCACTGGCGTTTCTTGGTTTTCGTGGAATGGTGCAATAGCGGTTTTGATAGGATAAAATGAGTATATGTTCTTGTCGGTTCTGGTTCTAACAGGTATCGGTCTGGTCGCGGCGATAGGTTTGGGAATCGCCGCCCGTATCTTCTATGTCAAAGAGGACCCACGCATCAAGGGCGTGCAGGATATTCTGCCGGGTGCCAACTGCGGTGGCTGTGGTTATGCCGGTTGTGCCGCCTGCGCAGAAGCGATGGTCAACGGCGAGGTTGAAGTCAACGCCTGTGTGGTGGGGCAGACGGAAGTGGCCCACGAAATCGCCGAGTACCTGGGTATGAAGCTGCCCGACACCGAGCCACAAGTAGCTTGCCTGGACTGCCAGGGCGGTTTTCGCGCCACTCACAAGTTCGAGTACACCGGATTCCGCGACTGTCGCGCGGCCATGCTGTACTATAACGGACCGCTGATATGCGACAACGGTTGCCTGGGGTTGGGGACCTGCTTTCGGGCCTGCAAGTTTGGTGCTATTGAGATGAGCGCCACCGGCCTGCCGATATTCAATCCGGAGCGATGTATCGGGTGCGGTGCCTGTATCGAGGCAAGTCGGAGGCCAAGCGGTC
>JAUXCD010000050.1 GCA_030619085.1 Candidatus Zixiibacteriota bacterium | reverse complement strand
TTACTACTATGACTCCATCATGCGGCCGTTCGGTATGTATATCCGGCGCAACCTGCCCAAGCTGGACGGTCTTGATATCGGCATGATTGCTCCCTCGCACGGACCGGTTTTCCGCAACGATACTGCCGAGCTTATTGACAAGTACAAACTCTGGTCGGCGGACAAGTCCGAAGGTCGCAACCAAGTTGCTGTCTTTTATGTCAGCTCTTATGGAAACACCCAAAAACTGGCCGAGGCAATAGCATCTAATCTGGGCAAACGGGGTCTGACTACGCAGCTGGTCGATACCGCTAATCTCAACGAAGCCGACGCCCGCGATATCATCGAACAGAGCAAGGCGGTGCTTTTCGGCACGCCGACATTCAACGGCGATGCTGTCCGGCCCACCTGGGATGCGATCAATCTGCTTTCTACAGTAACTATCACCGGTAAGAAAGCGGCCGTGTTCGGCTCTTACGGCTGGGGCGGCGAGGGCATCAAGCTGGTGGCCGAGCGCCTGACCGGATTACGGCTGAAGGTTTTCGAGGAGAACTTCCGCGCCCGGCTGATTCCGTCCAATGACGACATGACCGAACTGAACGCTTACTGCGAGCGGCTGGCCGAGTTTATCGGCGCGGGGAAGTAACGGAGAACGATCGCATGGCTTTCATTCCATATATCACCTACGATGACGCCCCGCCGAGGGCTTAGGGGTGGAACTGGAAGAGTAAGGGATGGGCGGCAACTGCCGCGCTATCAATACAGCCGCTCTCTCTTGGCCAAAAAGGCGTACAGCGCCTTGTCGAACGGCATCGAGGTATCTATCGGGTAATAATCTATATTGCTCTGGCGGCAGGCCTTGGCGATTTCATCACTAAACGCCTGCACCTGGCGGGCAAAATCCTTTTTGATCTGGTACGGCAGAGTGGTCATCTCCTCGCCGGTTTCCATGTCCTTAAACACCGCCTCGCGCGGGAAGGCAAAATCACGCTCGCGCGGATCAAGAATATGGAAAACAATCACCTCGTGCCGGTTGTAGCGGAAATGCTTCAGGCCGGAAATAATATTCTCAGCATCATCGAGCAGATCCGACAAAATCACCACCAACCCCCGCCGCTTGATGCGCTCGGCCATCTCGTGCAGCGTGGAACCGACATTAGTCGTCTCCGACGGTTTCTGATTGGCGATCTCGTTGAGCAAAATGTGCATGTGGCCGGATTTTGACCGCGGTGGAATATACTTCCGCATCTTTTCATCGAACGTCACCAGCCCCACGGCATCGCGCTGACGAAGCATCATGTACGACAGCGCTCCGCACACCAGTCCGGCGTAGTCGAGCTTGGTGATGCGATCGCCGCTGCTGTAAGCCATCGAGGCCGAGCAGTCCAGAAGCAGGTACGCCTTGAGGTTGGTCTCTTCCTCGTACTGCTTGATGAAGTAGCGGTCAGACTTGGCGTAAACTTTCCAGTCTATATCGCGGATGCTGTCCCCGGGCATGTACTGGCGATGTTCGGCAAACTCCACCGAGAAGCCGTGGTAGGGAGATTTGTGCAGGCCGGTGATAAACCCCTCCACCACCATGCGGGCGCGCATCTCCATCCCCTTGAGCTTGGAGACAATTTCCGGGTCCAGATATTTTCGATAATCAGTCGGCATAGATTATCAGTCCATCACTCCTTAAATATGGCTACCGCCGGTTCATCGTTGGCCAGCCTATAGCCGCGGTACATGCCGGGGGTGTTAAACGGCAGGGCGATATCCCCCTGGCGATCAATGGCAATCAAACCGCCGGTGCCGCCGAGCCTGGTCAGTTTTTCCACGATGGCGATCTCGGCCGCCTCGGTCAGAGTCATCTGCTTGTATTCCATCATCGCCGAAACATCGTACGCCGTCAAACAGCGCATGAAAAACTCGCCGTGCCCGGTGGTCGATACCGCACAGGTGCTGTTGTTGGCGTAATTGCCCGCTCCGATGATAGGAGAATCGCCGATACGACTGAACCGTTTGTTGGTCATGCCGCCGGACGACGTCGCCGCGGCCAGGTTGCCTTCTTTGTCCAGCGCCACCGCCCCGACCGTGCCGTGCTTGTCATCGGGGGTGTGGTCAAGTTGCGAGTAGTCGGTTTTGAGGTGCTTTTCTTTTTCCAATGCTTTCTGAAGTTGGTTCCATCGCATGTCGGTATAGAAGTAGTCGGCGTCCACCAGATCAATATTGTACTTGGTCGCGAACGCCTCTGCTCCTTCGCCGCACAAAAGCACGTGCTCGGATTTTTCCATCACCAGACGGGCCAGGTCAACGGGGTTTTTGATCCGTTTGACCGAGGCCACCCCACCGCACTCAAGCGTGCGACCATCCATTACCGAAGCATCCTGCTCGTTGTGCCCTTCGTGGGTAAACACGGCCCCCTTGCCGGCGTTGAACAGCGGCGAATTCTCCATTACATTGACCGCCGCGCAAACGGCATCGAGGCCGCCGCCGCCCTTTTCGAGAATCTCATAGCCTGCCGCCAGCGAGGCCTGCAGCCGTTCGCGGTACTGCGCCTCAAGCTCTGCCGTCAGGCTCATGCGAAGAATCGTGCCGGCGCCGCCGTGTATGACAATTCCAAACTCTGATGACATACGAGGTTGTATCCTTCTTAGTTTGCGGTCGCCGAAGACTTACCCAGATCGCGGAAGATAATCACCGCCATGACAATAATCATGACCAGTATCACGGCGCCGCTGACAAGCACGAGGCCGTCGAAAACCCAATGATAACCCTCACCCGTGAGACCGACGGCGTGGGCGAAAACCGAAAGACCGAACAGCCAGTAAACGGTCTTCTTCAGACACGCCGAGGCCGACGTGAACAAAAAGACCAGTCCGATCGCAAAAAACAGCAGCGTTTGACCGTTGATGTGGGTGTGCGCCAGGCCGACATTTTCATGGTACTCATTCTCCATCTCATCACCGGCGTATTCATCGTAATCACCGTCATACTCCTCGGTGGTGGCAGCGTGCTCGGATAATTCATCTGCGAGTTCTTCCACACCGAGCGTTTCTTCCTGACCGGCCTGGTTGCTGTCCCACACCGGGGCATGCACCGCCTCGGGATCCTCGGCCAGCACTTGCTCGGCTACAGCCACGGCTTCGCCGGAACCTTCATCGTAATCCATCCAGAATTCAGCGTACTCGTCGCCTTCAGCCACCTTCTCCAAATAGGAGATATGCACGGCCCAGATGCAGACACACAGCGCGAGCGCCGTGAAGATGCCTACAAACACTTTACCCGCGGGCGGCAAATTGGAAATGCGATACAGTTCCATAACCGTATGCCTCTGAACAAAGAGTTATTATTCAATCAGGGCGCGTCGGCCCTTATGATTTGTCAACCTTCACCGCGTCAAGAAGCCTTTTGATGATTTCCATGGTATCCACACCATCGGCTTCAGCGTTGAATGAGGTCACGATGCGATGACGCATCACCGGGTAAGCCGCGAACCGAACATCCTCCACGCCGGGGGTGGGACGTCCCTCAAGAATCGCCTTGGTCTTGGCCGCAAGAATCAGGTACTGCGAGGCTCTCGGGCCGGCTCCCCAGTTCACCCAGCTCTTGATGAAATCAGCGGCGCCCTCTTCGTTCGGCCGTGTCGCACTGACCAGCCTGACGGCGTAATCAACCAGGTGATCCGACACTGGAACCCGCCTGACAAGTTCCTGAAAGCCGATAATATCCTGCGGCGTAAGTATCTTGTCCAGTTGATAAGACTGCACGGCCGTGGTCGTCTTGACAATCTCCCGCTCTTCCTCGAGCGTCGGGTAATCCACGAAGACATTGAACATGAAACGATCGAGCTGCGCTTCCGGCAGCGGATAAGTGCCCTCCTGCTCGATAGGGTTCTGCGTGGCCAACACGAAAAATGGTTCGGTCAGTTTGTAGGTTTCCCCCGCAATCGTAACTTCGTGCTCCTGCATGGCCTGAAGCAGAGCCGCCTGGGTCTTGGGCGGGGTACGATTGATTTCATCGGCCAAAATGATATTGGCAAACACCGGCCCCTTGACAAAACGGAACTCCCGCTTGCCGGAAGTGTGGTCCTCCTCGATTATCTCCGTGCCGGTAATATCCGATGGCATCAAATCAGGCGTAAACTGGATGCGGTTGAATTTGAGGTCCAGTACCCGGGAAAGAGTCGAGATAAGCAAAGTTTTGGCCAGGCCGGGCACTCCCACCAGGAGACAATGGCCTGAAGCCAGCAGGGCGATCAACAACTGCTCAATAACTTTGTCTTGACCTATGATTACTTTGGCGATTTCCGATTTTATCTGGCTATACGCATTATGCAGGTTATCCACCGCTTCAATATCGGATTTGTCGTGGACGGGAGACATCTTTTCCTCCGAAAATCAATTGTTGACCGAGTACGCAATGACAAGTCTGCCGGAATAACCGTTATACCTACCGGTGGGCCTAAAGTTACCCGATATGTTGTTGGAAATCAACATATTTACACCTAATGAGAAGCTCCGGAAAATCATTGGGGGCGGCCATTGGTGAAATACGTTCGGTTTTGACATACGTATCGGCATGGCAAGGCCATGTGGAACAACTGCTTAAAGACGCAATGTAAATCATTTCATTTAACAAAAAAAGCCTAAGTTGTGTTAAAACAAAGGCTTAAAAAAAATCAAAAATGTGGATAAGCGTGTTGTCTAATCCACTTTAATTTTGCGCTATCCCCTTGCCTGCAAACAGCTTGGGGTGTTATCCACAAATCTGCGACTTTTTCCACAGTTGGCGAACAGTCAGACCTTAATCGAAGTCGTTTTCCGACGTGGTACTGAGTACTTCTTCCTGCTCAGTATCCTGGGGAGGCAGAAAGCCCAGATCGCCACGGGTCTCTTTCATGTTACAGGCTCCACAGAAAATTGCGCCCTGCTCGATAACCAGCGATTTGGCCTTCAGATCGCCTTCCATCTCGCATTTGGCCTGCAGCTCGATTTTCTCGCTGGTGTGCACATTACCGTTCATCCGGCCGGCAATAATGGCGGTCGCCGCCTCAATTTCCGCCTCCACCAGGCCGGTCGCGCCCACCGTGACGCAATCGGAACAGATGATTTTTCCCTTGACGGTGCCATCGATGCGCAGCGAACCCTGCACGTCGAGCGTACCGTTTATCACTGTGTCTTTGCCAATAATCGTATTCATCAGTCCATCCGTTTCGCCATTGTTCTTTTTGACCATTGTCTCAGTCCAAAGGGTTTATTGGTTGATCGTTGATTCTAATTTCATAATGCAGGTGCGGCGCCGTTGATACCCCGGTGTTGCCGGAAAGGGCAATGCGGCTGCCAGTCAGCACCTTGTCTCCTACTCCCATCAGCAATTCTTTGTTATGACCGTAAATGGTGGTAATACTGTCGTTGTGTTTTATTACGATCATGCTACCATATGATTCATCGGAATCCGCGTAAATAACTTCACCCACCGCCGTGGCCAGCACCGGCGTGCCCTCGGCGCAGGCGATATCGATCCCGGGGTGGAAGCGGTCCGCGTTTCCGATTTCAAAGTCCTGGCTGATGAACCCCTGCACCGGCATTCCCGATGGCACCGTAAGGTCACCATCGGCCGAGCGGGCCAGCACCGCCATTCCCCGCCGATCAAGTTCGGCAAATATGGTCGAGTCACTGGGGAATTCCGGAAACTCGTAATCGATCCCGGCCAGTTCCACCAGACGGCTGACCACCTCGCGCGTCTGAACCAGGTTCTCCTCCAGCAGCTTCACTTTGTACTGGTAGCGAAGCAACTTCTGATTTTCATCCTGAAGACGGTCGGCCATCGCCGCGCGCGTCAGGATCTTACCGTAAAACGAGAAGAACAGCACGATCCCCACCACGACAACGATGGCGAATCCGATGACGAACCGAAGCAACCACCGTCGGACGCGAAAGGTGCGTCCGGATTCGGTCCCGTCGGGAACGAACATGATTGTCATGTACCGCGGCTTGCCCATGTCTCTTATGCCATCTTTCTAAACAGATCCAGAAGCCTGGTGAGATCGTCATCGTTGTAATACTCGATCTCTATGCGTCCCTGTTTGAGACCGGGGATGATCTTGACCGATGTCCCCATAAGTTGCTTGAGATACGACTCGGCCTCCACCAGTTCCGGGCTGCGCCGCTTAACTGTCAACCGACGCTTCTTGCCGCGCGAGGTGTGCTTCTCCACGACCCGGACCGAAAGCGATTCCGCGACTATCTTGTCGGCCAGGCGAAGCATCTCCTCTTCGGAATCAATCGCCAGTATCGCCCGCGCATGACCTTCGCTGAGTTTGCCCTCGCGGATCATCTGTTTGATCTTATCCGGAAGCGTCAGCAGGCGCAGCAGGTTGGCTACCGCGGCGCGGCTCTTGCCGACCTTGTCGGCCAGCTGCATCTGAGTGAGACCGCATCGCTGAAGCAGCGTGCGATAAGCCTCCGCTACTTCCATCGCGTTGAGATCCTCGCGCTGGACGTTTTCCACGAGCGCCAGTTCGAGCATGCGCACGTCCTGAGGTTCATCCATGAGGATGACGGGGACTTCAGTCAGCCCGGCCAGCTTGGCCGCCCGAAAACGTCGCTCGCCCGCGATAATAGTAAACGCGGACCCATCTTGCTTCACAAGCAGCGGCTGAATAACGCCGTTTTCCTTTATTGAATCGGCCAGCTCGTGCAGACCGACATCATCGAAATCCCGACGCGGCTGCATCGGATTCGGCGCCAGGCTGTCCAACGGAAGCGTGCGAAACCTGCGCTGTTCATTCGATTTCTTCGACTCGCTCGATATCAACGCATCGAGTCCCTTTCCCAGCACAATCTTACTCATGATGCCAGCACCTCTTTGGTAAGCGACATATAATTCTCCGCTCCGGTCGAGAGAATGTCATAAAGGATTATCGGTTTCCCGAACGACGGCGCCTCGGACAGACGCACGTTGCGCGCGATCACCGTCTCGTAAACTTTGCCCTCGAAATGCTTGCGTACCTCATCGGACACCTGACGTGAAAGATTCAGACGACTGTCGTACATCGTCAGCAGCACCCCTTCTATCGTGAGACGCGGGTTGAGATTCTCTCGTACCAATTCGATGGTGTTGATCAACTGGCTCAACCCTTCCAGGGCGTAGTACTCGCACTGGATGGGGATGATGATAGAGTCGGCCGCCGTTAAGGTATTGATAGTGAGCAGACCGAGCGAAGGCGGACAGTCTATAAAAATATATTTGTAATCATCGACGATCTGGGCGATGGCTGTCTTGAGACGCGTCTCCCGGGAAATCATACTGACCAGCTCCACCTCGGCGCCCACCAGCGAGATGGACGAGGGTGCAACATTGAGAAACTGCATATCGGTGGGCCGGATGACATCGGTGATGGCGCAGTTGCCAATAAGCACGTCGTAGACCGACGACACGATATTCTTATGGTCTAAACCCAGGCCGCTGGTTGAGTTGGCCTGAGGATCCATGTCGATCAGGCAGGTCCGATGCTCGGCGGCGGCCAGGCACGAACTGAGGTTCACGGCCGTGGTAGTCTTGCCAACACCACCTTTCTGGTTGGCAATCGCAATTATCTTGGCCAAATTCCACTCCTTCCAAGCGAAAGCAGTTCTGTTAATAGATTCAATTATTAGGGGATATTGAAACCGGCGCAACTAAAAATATGCCGGATAATCATACTTTTTTAAAGAGTGTGAAGCATTTTTGGAGAGTATCACTACCTATTGTGTAATAACAGGTTGTCGATGACACTTCTATTCCGGCCAGATCGAATCCCGGTCGGGAATAGTAAATCAGGAAAGCGCCATCGTCCAGGCAGCGAAGAATAGCTTTGAGGAGCCTGGGGGTCAGCTTGATCAGGCGCAGGGTAACCAGATCGAAGCGGCCGTCGAAGGTGATTTCGTCGAAAGATTTTGCCTCGATCGTCGCTGTCAGGCCCAGGCCGACCAGCATTCGCCTCAGAGCGCCCGCCTTTTTCTGAGTCCGTTCGACCAGAATGACATTGTCAATTTGTCGAGTGATCATGATAGGCAGAGCTGGGAAGCCACCGCCGGACCCAATATCCAGATAGCGGGATATATTTCCTATTTCCGGTTGGGCCAGGGGAAGCAGCGATTCAGCCGCTAACGCCTGAAGGGTGGAATTATCGCCGGAATCCGGCCCGAGTGTTTCACGTGAAACAAGGTTGATTTTCCGATTCTCGGACCTGAGAAGGTCGAAATAGGGAATCAAACGATTTTCAGGATCAACTTGTTCGAGAAAAGAAACGGGATCGACGATTTGTATATTTTCGGGGGTACTCACTTGGAAGTCCTTTTGTGCCTGAGCAGATGAATCGAAAGCACCGAGATATCGCCAGGGGTAACCCCTTCGATACGCCCGGCCTGACCGAGCGAACCGGGCCGGAAATGTATGAACTTGTCCTTGGCTTCCTGCTTGAGACCGGCCAGAGAGGCGAAGTTGAAATCATCAGGAATAACCTCGCTCTCCATCTTCAGAAACTTGGCGATCTCGCGTTCCTGCTTGGCTACATAGCCCCTATACTGGATGGATATCACGGCCCGCTCCAGGGCCTCACGGGTGAAATCTATATCTCCGTTGAATCGAGCAATCAGGGGGAGAGCCTCATTAATAGTGAGACCCGGCTGCTTCAGCAGCTTTTCAAGGGAAATCGAGTCAACCTTCTTGAAGCGATCGCCACGATGATCCAGATCGGATACCTTTACCCGGACCTCCTTGAAATGCCTGACCGCTTCCTCGGTCTGTATCTGCAGCTTCTCGAATGCCTGATATTCGTCTTCAGGCACCAGACCGTATTTCTGTGCAAACCTGTTAAGCCTATCGCGCGCATTATCTTCCCGCATTGCCAAGCGGTATTCGGCGCGCGATGTAAATAACCGGTAAGGCTCTGTGGTCGAGCGGGTTGTCAGATCGTCAATCATAACCCCGATATACGCCTGGGAACGATCAAGCACGAACGGATCTTCTTTCTCAATGTAAAGCACGGCATTGATACCGGCCATCAGTCCCTGACCGGCCGCTTCTTCGTAGCCCGATGTACCGTTTATCTGGCCGGCAAAGAAAAGCCCTCTCACGCGCCTGGTCTCAAGCGATGGTTTGACCTGAAAGGCCGGACAGTAATCATATTCGATTGCATAACCCGGCTGGGTAATCCTGACATTCTCCAGACCGGTGACAGTGCGGATAGCGTCATACTGGACATCCTCCGGCAGGGATGTTGCAAAGCCGTTGGGATATACTTCGTTAGTGCCGTTTCCTTCCGGCTCGAGAAATATCTGGTGGCGGTCTTTGTCGGCGAATCGATGGAACTTGTCCTCAATCGATGGGCAGTACCTGGGGCCGATGGATTTTATCTGTCCGGAGAAAATCGCCGAGAGATGCTGATTGGCTGATACTATCTCTTTGGTCTGGTCAGTGGTGTATGTCAAATAACAGGGCGTTTGCTCAAACGGCTGCCGGTCGGATCGGTGAGAGAAAAACGGGATCGGCTCATGACCGGGCTGAATCTCACATTTTGAGAAATCGATACTGTCGCCATCGATGCGTGGGGGAGTGCCGGTCTTAAGCCGGCCAACCTCGAAACCCAGCTCCTTCAAAGATTCAGACAACCGGTAAGCAGCTTTTTCACCTCTGCGGCCAGCCTTGATCTGCTTGGTGCCGATATGAATCAATCCGCCCAGGAATGTCCCCGAGCAAATAATGACCGTCTTTCCTGTGATAGTAACGCCGTCTTCAGTTCTTACCCCAGCGACTTTGCCATTCTCCGTCAGGATCGCTCCGGCAAGGGATTCGATAACGTCAACCCCTATTATATCAGCGACATACTCAGATATAAAACGAGCGTAATGACTACGGTCTGCCTGGACACGAGTAGACCAGACAGCCGCTCCCCGGGACAAGTTTAACCTGCGGAACTGAATCCCGGTAGCATCGGCCGCCAGTCCCATCAGCCCGCCAAGAGCATCAACTTCCTTCACCACGTGGGATTTGGCAATACCGCCAATCGCCGGGTTGCAGGACATCAAGGCCAGCTTGTGTCGGTCCATGGTGACAATGGCTGCTTTCCGTCCCATCCTGACCGCCGCCAGGGCCGCCTCGACACCGGCGTGACCGCCGCCCACTATGATAACATCGTAATCCATAATTTCTATAATTCAACCACTGATTGATCTCGATGCCTGTCAAACATCATACGGTCTGAAAAAGTTTCACGTGGAACATCCGGCCTATTTCCCAATACAGAATCGGGAGAAGATTTCTTTGAGAATATCCTCGTTGTAAACCTTGCCGGTGATCTCATCCAGAGCCGAAGCCGCCTGGCGCAAATCGAAAGCCGTCAGCTCCGGCGACTCGTCCAATTTAATCTTTTGACGGGCGCTTTTCAATGCTTTCCTGGCCGCGGCCAATTTCTGCCGGTGACGAGCCGAGGTCACCATCACGCCCGAGGTCAGATCTGGCATTTTCTCGTTGATCCGTTGGACAATCACTTTTTTCAGCCCCTTGATACCGCGACCTGTCAAGCAGGATGTAGCCACCATTTCCGGCAATCCCGAGCCCGCTTTCAGGTCGGCGACATCATCGACTAAATCAATCTTATTTTGTGCCGATATTATATTGTTGTGCCCCAACATCTTAATATCGCCATAGAGCTGTTCGCGCCACTTTCGCTGAGTCAAATCGATCATCCATATGACCAGGTCGCAGTCGGCAATTATTTTTTTGGCCGAGGTTTGCCCGGCTTTCTCGATCGTGCCACCCGCTTTCCGCAATCCGGCGGTATCGATAATATTGACGGCAAACCCTTCCAAATCTATCCATTCGGAAAGGTAATCTCTGGTGGTGCCCGGCGTGGGCGTAACCAAAGCTCTTTCCTGTTTAAGTAACTGATTAAAAAGAGAAGACTTCCCGGCATTCGGCCGTCCGGCAATAGCAATTTTATACCCCTCGTTGACAATTTTCCCACCGCGGTAAGTTTCCATCAAGCGGTCGATTTCGGCGGTGAGTTGCTGAGCGGATTCGAGCAGGGTGTTTTTTTCATCCGGGCTGATATCCTCTTCGGGGAAATCTACCGAAGCTTCGATTTCGGCAATCAAACCGATTAGTTTTCCCCTGATATCACTGATATGCTGCGTATAAGTGCCCAGAAGGTGATCCCGGGCGGCCGAGTAAGAATGTTCGGTGTTGGCCGCGACAATCTCCGCCACCGCTTCGGCCCGGGCCAGGTCGATTCGGCCCGACATAAAGGCCAGCCGCGTAAACTCTCCCGGTTCGGCAGCCCTGGCTCCGGAGGCAAGGACCTCCTGCAGAATCAGTGTCACCACCTGCCGTCCGCCGTGGCAGAAAATCTCCGCCTGCGCAAGTCCGGTATAGGAGCGCTTTTCGGGCATAAAAACCGCCGTGACCTCATCGATAACCGCTTGGCGGCTGTCGACAAAATGCCCGTAGCGCATGACGAACGGAGACATTTCTTCGCCGTGTCCGGCCATCGGCCGAAAATGCTTTTTGAGAATAGAAAGACTGCCACTGCCGGCTATCCGTACGGCGGCAATGCCCCCCTCGCCGGGGGGCGTTATAATAGCCGCTATAGTCGAGTTATCGAGCGGTGATATTGACTTTTTTTTTTCGTGCTCATGGCTGGCTAAGCCGTTATGACTTTCTGATTCTTGTTGCGCTTGAAAGCTGCATAATCAAGCAGCGAGAATATCGAGAAACAGGCCCAGTAAAGCACCAGACCGGAGGCAAATCGGTAAAAGAGAAAGCCCATAAACAGCGGCATGACATACATAAGCGCCTTGTTCTGCTGGGTCGATGTCATGGTCATCTTCTGTGAGACAAACTGCGCCGCGATCATGAGTACCACCAGGATAATATACGGATCGGTCAGGCCCGAGGCTCCCCGGGAAAGGTCAGTGATAAACCAGATGAACGGCGCGTCGCGCAGCAAAATCGTCTGGCGGAAAACCGAGAACAGCGCGAAAAACAGCGGCATCTGTGGTATGATGGGCAGACACCCGGAGATTGGGTTCACCCCGTGCGCTTTGTACATTTTCATCATCTCGGCGTTCATCGCCTTTGGATTTTTCTTGTGCTTCTTTTTCATCTCCTCGATTTTCGGCTGCAAGTCCTTCATGGCCTGCATTGACTTAAACGACCGCATCGACAGCGGCATCGTTACGACTTTGATGAGAAGCGCAAAGAGTATAATCACCAGGCCGTAGTTGGGAACGAAATCATACAGGCGCGGCAGAAGCCAGATTATACCGATCGCGAACGGTTTGATTATCCACCCGATGAACGGAGTCGTACCAATTCCCAGAACGTCCTCCAGGCCGACGTCGTAGCTTGACATCAACGTGTAATCCAGCGGACCGACAAAGACCGTGAAGCTGTCACTGAGCGAACTGATATTGGCGAACGACATCTCCATACCGGAGACAATGCGGCGCACCTCGACCGAACCGTCCGGCGTGGTGATCTTGCTCTTGACGCCCTGCGCAAAAGCGCCGTCGGCCTGACGATTGCGCGGGATAATGGCCACCGCGAAATACTTCGAACGCAAGCCGGCCCATTCGGTGTTGCCCACCAGAAGCTGGTTCAGGCGGTCGTCCTCGAAATCATCCAGTGTCTCGCGACTGCCGGACATCATGGCCACCGCCTCCATCGCATCATAATCCTGATCCGGCTGCGGCTCAGTCACGCCGAGCGGCGTATTCCAGCCGATATTGTATTTGCGTTCGAAACCGAACTGTTCGCGGCCGTTTATCTGAAACACCAGATCAAAGTGGTAGTCGTCGGGATAGAACGTGTACCGTTTGACAATCTCCCCGCCGTCGCCCGTGGCATAAGTGTAGACTATCTCAAGCGGCGTCGAGGTCGCCTGGTATTGACCGGGCGGGACGTTGGAACGGTAGTTTATTTGCGATGCTGAGAAAGTACCGCCGGCAAAGGTCGCTTCCGGAGTGGCCGCGGTGGCTTCGGGAAGCATCTCAATCGGGGTTTTGTCGCGATATTTGTATTTGTTGAGAATAAGAGAAATCGGACCGCCGCCAAAGCTGGTCATGGTCACCGTATACGTATTGGTGTTGACTATGATCGTATCGTGGCTCACCGAATCTGGGGGCATCGCCGCATCGGCAGCCTGTCCGGTGGTCGGACTGATCGGCTGCTGCTCGACCGGTATCTGCCCGGTGGTCAAAGGAACCGAACTGTCAGCCGGGGAAACTACGGTAGTGGTGGTATCCTGGATCGGTTGTTGGGTTTCCTGGGCAGGCTCGTAAAACCCCAGATGTTCCATTATCTGAAAATAGAAGATTACGACAACAGCCAGAATGACAATGAGGATAATATTTTTTTTGTCCAATTTCAGATCCTTATTTCTCTTTTGCGATATATATCTTTGTCTGTCAATCACATAACATTCATCATTAGATTATTCCACCGGATCAAAGCCACCTTCATGCCACGGGTGACACCGAAATATCCGTTTTGCAGCCATCCAGGCCCCTTTCAGGGCGCCATATTTCCTGAGAGCGTCCTGGGCATAATGGGAGCAGGTGGGATAAAACCGGCAACTGTTCCCGAAAATAGGGGATAACGTATAGCGATATATATAAATAGCAATTATCAAAGGGTAGGCGAATAGGGAAACCCTGTTATCCGGCGTGGCCGATTCTTGCGAATATTCGACTGATTTCGGCATTTATCGAATCAAATCCGGGCTTGTCTGCCTGGCTTCGATGGAAAATAATGACCCTGATTTGGTGTTTGAGCGCAGCTCGGTTAAGTCTGATAGCCTCGCGGTAAAGCCGCTTAAGATGGTTTCTGACGACGGCATTACCAGCCTTACGTTTAAGGAATATCCCATATCTAAATCTTTCACTACTCTCCCAGACAAGCGTGAAATCTTTCCCCGCTTCCCTCCGGCCGCGATCAAGGAGGTGGCCGATTTCAACTCTGCTTTTCAGAGTAAGTGCGCGGGATAGGCTATTTGTTTTTGGCAACGATAGCTGCCAATCGTTTTCTACCTTTGGCGCGACGACGGGCCAGCACTCTGCGCCCACTCTTGGTGGCCATTCTTGCCCGGAAGCCGTGGTCGTTGAGCTTTTTCCGGTTCGACGGTTGAAACGTTCTTTTCATCTTATATTACCTCATTCAATTCAAGCTTTGGAATATAACAATAATCAAAGCTTCGTCAAGGAGATTTAATCCATTCACGTAGACTACGATAACGCCCAAATCAAGTCCGCAGTTCACTTTCGCGACAGCCTTTTGCCCCTGGGAGATCGTAAATAAGGGCCAGAGCCTGGGATTTTTTTGCCTAACGGCCAAACCGTGGCTCAGAGGAGGTTTTTGACGCTGTCGTGCAGCGCGGCGCGGTAGTGCAGGCCGCCGATTTTCGAGGCGCGCATGATCTTTGAAAACGACGAAAACTCGTCCAG
>JAUXCD010000251.1 GCA_030619085.1 Candidatus Zixiibacteriota bacterium | reverse complement strand
TAAGCGACTTTTTTTGCGTCCGGAGAGAAACTGGTAAAACCGGCTTCAGTCATCGGCAGCGGCTGGGGAAGTCCGCCCTTGACATCAACCAGATAAGCTCTCCCGGACCAGACGTCGGGCAGTTCCTTGCGCGAACGAAAGAGCACCTTGTCGCCATCGGGGTGCCAATCCATGACAATGTTCTCCGGTCCCATGCGTTCACTGGTCGGCTGGATACCGGGATGATACGTCAGCCGCGTCGGTTCTCCGCCGGTTGTCGGCATTACATACACCGACATATCGCCGTCGTACTGGCCGTCGAACGCTATCTGCGAACCGTCTGGCGAAAACTTCGGAAACAGTTCCAAACCTTCGTGGGTGGTCAGTTGTACCGCCTGGCCGCCGCTGCGCTGCGCCACGTATATGTCTCCGGCATACACAAAAGTAACTTTGTCCAGGTGGATGTCGGGGAACCGGAGTAGTCGGGCTTCTTTTGATTCAATCGGGGAAGCCATCAGGCAGGCAACAACAAACGAGAGCAGTAGTCTCTTCATATCTCCTCCGGACTAAATGTATTCAATTGTCTAATAAGGTATAACGACGGCCTGCTACAGTCAAATGGATTAACGATATTCACTGATGGCAACCAGACGTGGGGTGCCCGGACCGGCGGCTATGTTTTCAGATAGCTTTGATCGACCGGAGTGCTATTGGTCGGTGGTGAAATCCGTTACGGAGCCTTTAATGAGGATACGGAACTTGCTGAGACATTCCACGAACGCTTTTTCTGCCTCGAAGCGCGGGTAACCATCGCGTATGGACAATTGAAAAACGAGTATCTCACTGCCGCTTGAGAAATAGGACAGCAGCACGTCCGGGACAAAGCGCGTCTTGTCGTTGAGATAAAACGATTTGAACCCTTTGTCATCGACCTTGTCCGTGAGCGCGACCTTTGAAATGGTCAGGCCCGGACCGTAATGGTGGGCAATAGCTACCGTGTCGGTGAGAATGAAATCGGATAGAGGCACTGTTCGACCTCCGTCCGGGTCTGAGAGAATGTTGACCGCTATCGTCACCTGGGCTGAATCGAAAGCCACCCCCTCCGGGATAAAAGCAAGGGAGTAACCGTGTTTGGCCGCCTCGTCGATTATCAGCCGGTATTTCTCCGGTGCCGAGAGGATATAACTCAGTGAATCTCCTTCGAAGAAGGCGGAGTTGTTGCCGCTTGATGTGTCGCTGGCAAATCCGGACGGAACCGGTGTGATACCAAGCTCGGCCGCAAACGTTGCCGTTGCCACGATTATCAGAACAACTACCAGATGAGCCCAAAATCTTCTCATGGTGATAATTATCGGCCAAAGGTTGGTTGTCGTCTACAAAAATCGGTTATCACTTGACTGCAGTCCCGGGCAAATTCTAAATTGACCGAAATAGCCCGGATTTTTTGACAATTATCAATCCAGACACTTGTTTTTCGGTTTCAGGGCATTATTTTGAATAGCTGTGGAGTTGACAATCAAATGAATATACCAACCTAGAGATAACTATAGAAAGGCGAGGTACTTATGGCAGGAATTGTAGGCTATGGCGCTCATCTTCCCAGACACCGCATCAAGGTGGAAGAGATTGCCAAGGTCTGGGGAGCCGATGCACCCAGCTACAAGAAAGGGCTGATGCTACGTGAGAAATCGGTACCACCCCCGGATATGGATACTATCACCTTGTCAGTTGAGGCAGCCCGAAACGCGCTTAGACGGGCCGGTGGCATCGACATCAAGGACATCGGCGCCATTTATATCGGCTCGGAGTCTCATCCATACGCGGTGAAGCCCTCCGGGACAACCGTTGCCGAGGCCATTGGCGCGACTCCGGACATCCACTGTGCCGATTTCGAGTTTGCCTGCAAAGCCGGTTCCGAGGCAATGTATGTGGCTCTCAGCCATGTCAAGGCCGGCGAAATGAAGTATGCCCTGGCGATCGCTGCCGACACATCACAGGGAGCGCCGTCAGACGCGCTGGAATTTTCCGCCGCCGCGGGGGCCGGTGCCTTCATCATGGGGACCGAGAACCTGGTGGCCGAGATTCTTTACACTCACTCGTACATGACCGATATGCCCGACTTCTGGCGCCGTGAGCACCAGTTCTATCCGCAGCACGGTGGCCGCTTCACGGGTGAGGAGGCGTATTTCGCCCACACCAAGGGCGCGTCGAAGGCGATTCTGGAAAAGTCGGGTATGAAGCCGACCGATTTCGCCTATGCTATCTTCCATCAGCCAAACGGCAAATTCCCGCAGAGAGTGGCCCTGGAGCTAGGTTTCACCCAGAAACAGATCGATCCCGGGTGGCTCGCACCGACGCTGGGTAACACCTACTCCGGCGCTTCGCCGATCGGATTGACGGCCACGCTCGACGTTGCCAAACCGGATGATCTCATTTTCATGTGTTCATACGGTAGCGGCGCCGGCTCCGATGCTTTCATATGGAAAATGACCGACCGCATCGACGAGGTTCGCGACAAGGCGGTGCGCACCCGGAAGTTGCTGGAAGAAAACCAAATCTACGTCGATTATGGCACCTACGCCAAGTTTCGACACAAAATCATCAAGAACGACTAAGGAGGTGAGGCTGTAATGAGAGAAGTTTGTGTTATTGGTGTAGGAATGAGCAAGTGG
>JAUXCD010000150.1 GCA_030619085.1 Candidatus Zixiibacteriota bacterium | reverse complement strand
GCAATCCAGAACGACAGCGTCCTGAGCGCATCGGGGAACATCGGCCAACTGACCCTCAGCATGGCGTACGTTCCCATCTTCAGCAGCACACCGGCCAGGATGACGGATACGGCTGTTGGAGCCTCCACGTGAGCATCGGGCAACCACGTGTGGAACGGCCAGACCGGGACCTTGATAGCGAAAGCGATGAAGAAGAAGATGAAACAGACCATCTGCAGCGTGTGCGTCATCGTCGGTCCGTGGTCAATCAGCGTCAGCATATTCAGCGAATGCGGCTCGGAGGTGAAGTACATGATCAGAATAGCCACCAGCATGAACAGCGAGCCGAACAGCGTGTAGAGGAAGAACTTGATAGCGGCGTATTCCTTGCGCGGACCGCCCCAGATACCGATCAGGAAGTACATCGGTACCAGCATGACTTCCCAGAAGACGTAGAACAAAAAGAAATCAAGGGACACAAACACACCCATCATGCCCGCTTCCAAGAGAAGGAAGAACGCGAAATACTCTTTTACGCGATTTTTGATGCCAAAGGAAGCGATAAGCGATATGGTCGATAGGAGGCCGGTCAGAAACAGCATCGGAACCGATATCCCGTCGACGCCCATAAAATACTGGATATTCAAAGAAGGCACCCAGCTGAACGGACCTTCCACGTAGGCCATCGTCCCAAAACCGGCGTAGTTGACGAAGTAGTCAATCGTCAAGTAAATGGAAATCACCAGCGGCGGGAGACTAGCTATGACCGCGGTCCATCGGATGGCACCAAACTTGTCCTTGGGAAGGCACATGACCAGCGCCATCCCGATTATGGGAATGAATACCAGCGAACTCAGGTAGGGGAAATCCATAACTAAAATCTATGCCTCCAGTTTCATTACTAATTTTCCTGTTTTGTGTCCCCGTCGGCTTCGGCTTCACTCGGCGCCAGGCGCGACAGGATCGCCAGAACCGTTACCCCGACTACGAATATGATAGTCATGGTCGGCCAGTTGACGCTTATGAACGTAAACTCGAACTTCCACAGTCCGAACAGAACGATCATCGTCAGGATGAACAAAGCGTAGAACTGGACCGCACCGTTCTGGAGATATCGGAGACCTTCGCCGACCTGCCGGACTACCCAGCCGCTGCCGTTGACGGCGCCATCGACGATCCAGACGTCGAACCACTGTTTGACATTGGCCCAGGCGATAGTCAGCCAGGCGGTGCCGTTGACCAGGCCGTCAATAATACCGGCATCGAATTTCCACATCCAGCGGCAGAAGGCCAGAATGGGGTTCAGCAAAATGATGTGATAGATCTCGTCGAAATAGAATTTGTTGAACGACAGCTTGTAGAGCAGTCGGAATTTATTGGCCAGCATATCGGCCGAAATAGCTCTTTTGTAATAAACCAGGTAGGCCAGCACGATACCGGAAACGGCCACGATGGAGGAGATGATCATCATCAGCCACGAGGCGTGCGGGTGGTACGGCTGGCCGTGGTAGACGAACCCGGCAAACCCGTGCGAGAGCCAGGGCAGACCCACCCAGCCGGCGAACGTGGCCATAACGGCCAGAAACGCCAGAGTCCAACTCATTGAGCGTGGTGATTCATGGGCGTGATCCCAGCGCTCCTTGTCGCGCGGCTCGCCGAAGAACGTCAGGAAACACAGCCGCCACATGTAGAATGCGGTCATGAAGGCAATCAGCAGGGTGAACACCAAAAAGACCGGGTGGCTGACGGTGGTGGCGATAATCTCATCTTTCGACCAAAACCCGGAGAACGGGAAGATACCGGATATTGACAGCGACGCAATCAGGAAGGCGGGGGCCGTAATTTTCATTTTGCGCAGAAGCCCGCCCATCTCCTGAATGTTGTTGGTGTGCACGGCGTGAATAACCGAGCCGGCAGCCAAAAACAGCAGGCCCTTGAAGAATGCGTGAGTCATCAGGTGAAACGTACCGGCGTAAAAGCCGGGGGAGTGATGACCGTTGGCGACGTCGAACCCGTACAGTCCCAGGGCCATTATCATGTAACCGAGCTGACTGACGGTAGAATAAGCTAACACACGTTTGATGTCGTTTTGAGTGATGGCAATAGCGGCGGCCAAAAGCGATGTTATCAGACCGATGCAGGCCACTACCAGGGATGCCTCGGCCGAGCCGACAAACAGAGCCATCGAGCGGGCGACCAGGTACACCCCGGCGGCCACCATCGTGGCGGCGTGGATGAGAGCTGAAACCGGTGTGGGGCCTTCCATAGCATCTGGCAACCAGACGTGCAGCGGAAACTGGGCCGACTTACCGACCGCGCCACAGAAGACGAAAAGAGCGATCGCTGTCAGGATTCCCGCAGGAACCAGCCCGGCGCCAACTTTGTCAAACACCTCACCGTAGTTGAACGTGCCGACATAGAAGGCCAGCATAAACAGGCCGACCATAAATCCGAGGTCACCGATGCGGGTGGTGATGAAAGCTTTTTTACAGGCGTCGGCGGCGGACTTTTTCTCGAACCAGAAACCGATCAGCAAATAGCTGGTGAGTCCGACCAGTTCCCAGAAGATGAAGATCATGAAGAAGTTGTTGGCCAGCACCAGACCGAGCATTGAGAACAAGAATAAGGACAGATAGGCGAAGAAGCGACTGAAACGGGGGTCGTCCTTCATGTACCCGACAGAGTATATCTCCACGCTGGCACCGATAGTGGTGACCACCACCAGCATAACCGCCGCGAGGGCGTCGATGAGAATACCTATCTGAAACGTTATCTGGGGAAAGGCGAGGAACTCGTAAAACGCTTCGTAGGGCACGCCGTGATTGCCGATTGTCTCAATCAGCACTATTATTGACATAACCCACGATACCAGGATCATCGCGATAGAGAACCAGGCGGAGAGCTTCTCCTTCCAGCGCATGAAGAAGACGATCATCAAGAACGACAGAAGCGGCAATAGGGCAATAATGAATGAATACTTCGTCATAGGATTCCTACCACTTCATCACGTTAATATAGTCGGTTTTGATGCCCTGCCAGTTGCGGTACACCAGCAATACGATAGCCAGTCCGACGACCGCCTCGGCGGCGGCAACCGCAATGACGAACAGGGCAAACACCTGTCCGGTCATGCCATCGGTGATCACGAACTTGTTGAAAGTCACGAAGTTGATATTGGCGGCGTTGAACATCAGTTCCAGTGACATGAGGATGCCGATGATGTTGCGGCGCGTGAGCACGCCGTAAAGGCCAATAGAGAACAACAGAGCCGCCAGGGCAAGATAGTAAAACATCAGGATGTCTCCTTTCTTGCCAGAACAATGGCGCCGATCATGGCCGCCAGAAGCAGCACCGAGACCACCTCGAACGGGAGCATGAAGTCGGTCATTAGATATTTTCCAATTGTCAGGACATTGGCTTCGGGAAGCGCCTGGGCGCTGTAGCGCCAGACGTGCGTGTTGGCAATGAGGACCAAAGTGCTCAGGCCGAACATGAGACATACAAAAAACGCCACCAGCTTGTTCTCATTGGTTTGAGAGATTCGCTTTGAAGCCAGTTGAGAGGTAAGCATGATGGCAAAGATCATCAGTATCGACACCGCTCCCACGTAAATCAGCACCTGGGCGGCGGCCAGAAACTCGGCGTTCAGCAAAAGATAGATACCGGCCACGGAAAACAGACACAAGATCAGAAACAGAGCGCAGTGGAAAATATTTTTCAGGCTCACCACCATGAAGGCTGACACGATGATGATAAATGAGAGAATCCAGAAGACTAAGCTAACGGGAGCGTCCATGTGCTATTCCTTGTTCTCCTGGTTACCCTCGTTCCCGGTCGGTGGCTCCGGCTTTGCCGGGGCTTCGTTTTCCGGGGGTGGAGTTTTGGGGTTGACGGTCTCGTCTGTCTCCGCTTTGGGGGTGGCCTCCGGTTTCGGGGTCGGCTTTGGCGCAGGGGCGGCCTTTTTCCTGCGTGTGTCAACATAGTCAACATCGCGGCCCATTTCCTGCAGCTTATTTATATCCCACGTGAGATCAGCTTTATCTGTCGTCGAGAATTCATATTTGGTGGCCATCTTGATAGCGCAGAAGTTACAGGCTTCCTCACACAGGCCGCAGAAGCAGCAGATGCCGTGATTGACCTCGAACTTCTTGAGTTGACGTTTTTTGTTCTCGTCACGAGGGGCGTCGATAACAATCGCGCCCGTTGGACAGGCCCGCATACACAGCATGCAGGCGGTGCAGTTGAGTTCGCCCGTTTCCTTGTCCGAAAGCAGCACCACGATACCACGAGAACGCTCCGGCATCGTCCATTTCTCTTCCGGGTACTGGATGGTGATGGCATGGCGTCCAAGGTGCTTGCCGGTGATGCCCAACCCGAGAACGAGGTTCTTTATGTCTTTCAGCAGTTTCATCATTGTCTGTCTCAGTTTACCAGTACCATCCGGCGTATTTCATCCAGGCGCCGAGTATCAGGTTGGCGAACGTCACCGGGACCAGGAACTTCCAGGCAAACTCCATAAGCTGATCGACGCGCAGACGGGGATACGTCCAGCGGAACAGCATCAGGAGGAATACGACCGCCAGGGTCTTGCCCATAAACCAAACCCACGACGGCAGGAAAGGTCCGTGCCAGCCGCCCAGAAACAGTGTCACGGCGATAGCCGAGACGGTGAACCCGTTGGCGAACTCAGCCAGGAAGAACATGGAGAACTTCATGCCCGAATATTCAATATTGTAGCCGGCCACCAGCTCCTGCTCCGCCTCAGGGATGTCAAACGGTGTGCGGTTGGCCTCGGCGGTGGCGGCGATGATATAGGTCACAAATGCGATAGGTCCGAAGGGGACACGGAAGATAAACCAGTTGGTGAACCAGCCGGACTGGGCCTCGACGATGTCTACCATCGACAGCGAGCCCACGAACACGACTACCACCAGTATTGATGCCACCATCGGGACTTCGTAACTGACAATCTGAGCCGCCGAGCGCATACCGCCCAGCAGCGCGTATTTATTGTTGGAACCCCACCCGGCCATCAAAAGGGAGATGACCGTGAAGGTTGTGATCGCTATTATGTAAAGGATACCGATATTGAGGTCGGCGACGATAAGTTTGTCACCGAAGGGAATGCAGATGTAGGCCAGAAAAGCCGCGACAAAGCAGATGACCGGGGCCCAGAAGAAGACCACCTTGTCGCGCGTATCCACCAGGATGTCCTCTTTCTGCAGTAGCTTGAGGGCATCGGCAATCGTCTGATACCAGCCGTGCCAGCCGTGTCTCATGGGGCCGAAGCGCTGCTGGATGTGGGCGGCGATTTTCCGCTCCCACCAAACCAGAAACAGTGCGATCAGGCACAGCACACCAAACACGACCAGTCCCAGCACAATGTAGCGGATGATGTCGAGCCAGGGCTGGGAAAGACCGGTGCTTTCCAAAAGGGAATAAAGCCAGCTAAAGACGCCGTGAAGTTCACCGATAGCGACTGGCCAGATCATCTATCCACCTCCGGCATGATGACATCGAGCGAAGCGAAGATGGCCACCAGATCGGCTACCAGCCCGCCGGTGCCGAAATACGGCAATACCTGCAACTGATTGTAGGAACCACCACGGGCCTTGACGCGCAACGGCTTTTTGCCGCCGTCGGATTGCAAATACACGCCCATCTCGCCGCGGGAGTTCTCTATTCTGGTGTAAACCTCACCGGCCGGCGGTTTGAAATTGGGTGAAACCTTGGCTTTGATCGGTCCCTCGGGGAGGCCGTCAAGAGCCTGTTCGATAATCCTCAGCGACTGCTTGATTTCATCCAGTCGCACCAGGTATCGGTCGTAGCAGTCACCGTTGGGCCTACAGGCAACTTCGAAGTCAAAGCGATCATATATTGAATACGGGTCGTCTTTGCGTAAATCGTACTTGACGCCGGAAGCTCTCAGGACCGGTCCGGAAACGCCGTAGGCGATAGCCAGATCGGCGGGCAGGTAGCCGACACCAACATTGCGTTTGAGCCAGATCGGGTTTTCGTTGAGCAGCCCTTCGTAATCGACAAGCTTCCTGCGGATGATCTTGATGGCCTTGCGGCAGTCGGGGATGAACTGTTCGGGGATGTCTTTGGAGACGCCGCCCACACGGATGTAGTTGTAGGTCAGGCGCTGGCCGCAGGTCATCTCGAACAGGTCTATAATCAGCTCGCGCTCGCGCAGTCCGTACAGGAAAGGAGTCAGGGCGCCGATGTCCATAGCCGTCACGCCATAGAAAATCAGATGGGAGGCGATTCGGTTCAACTCCAGCATGATAACGCGGAGATATTCGGCTCGCTCGGGGACCTCTATTGCAGCCAGTTTTTCCGCCGCAGCGGCAAAGATGTAATTGCAGGACATAGACGTAACGTACTCAAACCGGTCGAACAAAGGAATGCACTGGGCATAAGTCCGGTTCTCGCAAATCTTCTCGATAGCGCGGTGGAGGTAGCCGATGAAGGGTACGATCTTGACGACTTTCTCGCCGTCGAGTGTCAGCATAAGACGGCAAACACCGTGGGTCGACGGGTGGTGCGGCCCCACGTTGACAATGAATTCCTGTGTCTTTAGCTCGCCCATCGTTTATAGCTCCGGCATCCGAATGAAATCGGGCGCATCCCAGTCCTTGCGCATCGGATAACCCTGGTCCCAGTCTTCAGACAATAGAAAGCGGGTCAGGTTGTTGTGGTTTCTGATATTGATTCCGTACAGTTCCCACATTTCCCGCTCGTACCAGTTGGCGGCCGGCCAGATTTCCTG
>JAUXCD010000110.1 GCA_030619085.1 Candidatus Zixiibacteriota bacterium | reverse complement strand
CTGATGGAGAACAAGACGCCCATATTCAAAAAACCGATTCATTTCCGCAAGAGCAAGGATGATGTCGATGTCGAGGTAGCGATTCAGTACAACGACGGCTACTCCGAGTCGATCTACTCCTATGTCAATAACATCAACACCGTCGAGGGTGGCACGCACCTGACCGGATTCCGCACGGCGCTGACGCGCTCGATTAACAGCTACGTTGCCAAGTACAACCTTCTCAAGAAAAACGGCATCTCGCTCACCGGTGATGACAGCCAGGAGGGACTGACAGCGGTGATAGCGGTGCGCGTGCGCGACCCTCAGTTCGAAGGTCAGACGAAAACCAAACTGGGCAACTCCGAAGTTCGCGGTATCGTGGAGGTGATCACCAACGAGAATCTCGGCGCGTTCTTCGAAGAGAACCCGTCGGTGGGAAAGAAGATCGTCGAGAAAGCGGTGCAGGCGGCCTCGGCCCGCGAGGCGGCCCGCCGGGCTAAGGAACTCACGCGGCGCAAAACGGCTTTAGACAGCGCGGCGCTGCCCGGTAAACTGGCCGACTGCTCTCTGCGCGATCCGGAATCGTGCGAGATTTATATCGTCGAGGGTGACTCGGCGGGTGGCTCGGCCAAGCAGGGACGTGACCGACGTTACCAGGCGATACTTCCGCTGCGGGGCAAGATCCTCAACGTTGAAAAGGCTCGTATCGATCGCATTCTGGGCAACAATGAAATCCGAACGATCATCACCGCTTTCGGCTGCGGCATCGGCCAGGAATTCAATGTCGAGAAACTGCGCTACCACAAAATCATCATCATGACCGATGCCGATGTTGACGGTTCGCACATCCGTACACTGCTGCTGACCTTTTTCTTTCGCTACATGCGCAAACTGATCGATCTCGGCTACATCTATATCGCGCAGCCGCCGTTGTTTCGTATAAAGCGTGGCAAATCCGAGCAGTACGTTTACAGCGATGAGGAGAAGGACAAGGTCATCAAGAGCATGTCGGATAAAGGTATGTCAATCCAGCGCTACAAGGGTCTCGGTGAGATGAATCCGGAGCAGCTCTGGAAAACTACGATGGATCCGGAGAAACGCACGCTTCTGCAGGTGAATCTCGACGATGGCGCCGAGGCTGACCACCTGTTTAGCATCCTGATGGGCACTGAAACCGCTCCGCGCAGCCAGTTCATCCACGAGAACGCCCAATACGTGCGCAACCTGGATATCTAAGGTACTGTCGCGAGATTACCGAATATCTTATGCGGGTGACGGCTTTAACGCTGTCACCCGTTTTCTATTTGTGCTGAGAATTGAATTTGCGAAAGGTAAAACGCAGGGACGGCCGCACCTTATTTCTTCTTCTCGTCGGGGTTGGTTTCGGGTGGGGTTAAAACCTCGTCCGGTACATCAACTTTCGGTGTGAAAATACCCAGGTAGCGCTGGTACCACTTCCATTTTTTGCGTTCTGTCTTGAGGAACTTCTTCAAACGTTTTTCTCGTGCAAAGGACTTAGCATCGAATTCCTCGATTTTGAGTAGAAGAATCTCTATCGAGTTCCGCTTTTCGAGAGTCGTGCGGAGAGTGCTGTAGTCTTTGAAGTTGAAAACCGTCTGGACGATCGGTTCAAAAAAGACCATCATCTGCGAGCCAATATAATTCAGCGGCTTGACTGACTCGAGGAAAAGAATAGCCGGCACCGCCATACCCTTGTCCACAACCTTGTTAGCCAGCTTATCGAGTACCGCGTTTTCTTCGGCTTCCAGCGGACTCTGCTCGGGATCGGGCAGTTCCGTGCCGCCTTTGAGAAAACCCATTTACTTGTCTCCTTCCGGATTGGCTGTCTGCTCGCCCGGTGCAACGACCGCCTTCTGGCCGATGTGGGCTTTTACGAAAGCCGTAACCTGGTCTTTGTTGTCGCTAAACATGATGTACAGACCTCGAAAATTCTCCAGCCGGGACGGCTCCGGAAACGGGGAGAGGAGAATGCCGTTTCTGTCCGGGTAGCAACTGCGGTATATCGACCAGTTCTTGGTAAGTGTCTGCAGGGTCGTTTTGACGATCACGTGCCGGTCGGTGAGCTTGTATGAGGTGGGGAAGTAAAACTTTGTCAGCGAGGCCGTCAGGACAATAAGAGCCAGCACACCGAAGAGAGTCGATGACGTCATAGTCTGAACCAGAATGGCCAGCAGCAAGATAAACAGTGTCACCACCGCTGACAGCAGTGGTCGCCGTTTTACCGGATGTGCCGTCCATTCCAAAGCGGCCCGGGCCGCCGGATTTGAAGGACTTGTCTCCGCCTCGGTATTCATACTCTGTCGCTTAACCTTTCTGCTGATCGGCTGTTCGATAACGTTCCTTCTTCACCTTCTCGAGCATCTCCAGCAGTTCCTTGGGCTCGAAAACCTTTTTGTCAATCAACAGTCGGACCAGGGCTTCCTGGGCGAGGTTGTTCGACAACGCCAGTTCTTCGTAGGTTATCTCCCGTTCCTTGCCGTCGATTACCATCCTGAGAGCTACTTTTTTCTCAGACATTCGATCCCCTGTTTATGCTAAGAGTTATTTATCTTCATCAAGTATTGATTTTATCTGTACCCATCTACAGGTACCGGTCGCATTATCTATTCTGTCTCCGGTGCGGTTGTGCTGTCCGGTGCTTGCTCAATCTGATGCAGTGGCAGCGCCTGCTCCATCTCGATGCGGTAAAGCGGCATTTCCGTGTTCTCCCGGTTGGGACCGAAGCTGATTTTTCCGGAAGCACCGTCAAAACCGGACACCGTCCGGAGGTACTCGGAAATAGCTTCAGGCGATGTATAGCCATTGGTCACCGCCTCACCGATCAACAGGACGGCGTCGTAGCCGAGGTTCGCCAACCGGGTGGGCTGAATTCCGTAGCGGGCATCATACGAGGCCGCAAACTGGAAGTAAGCATCCGAACTTCCGGCCGAAAGGAACGGCGACGGAAACACTGCTTGTCCGGTGACGTTGTCACCGAGCTTCAAGACAGCATCGTCACCCCATCCGTCGGAGCCAAGATACGAACCGTTCAGACTGTAAAATCTTATTTGTGGAATCAGCAGGCGCAGTTGCGAAGGATCTCCGGGAAGGTATATACAGTCGAGGTTGACCGATATCTCGTCCGCCTCGAGCGTGTCACCGGTTTCATCGATGAAATAGACCGAATCCGGATGGTATCCCAGGAGGATGGCCTTGATGTCGCGGATCAGTTTCCCGAAATCCCTGTCACGGGACCGGTAGTATTCGATAGCCACGATATGCCCGCCGAGATTCTGGAAATGGTCGGCAAAAGCGCGGGACATGCGCAAGTGATCGTTAGCCGTTGAGGTGATAATGGCCGCCGAATCGGCGCCGAGTTCGTTGACGGCGTACTCGGCCATGCGCAACCCTTCCAGATCGATATTGGGAGAAAGCTGGAAAGTTGAGTTGGATAGCCGCGTGAGGCCGGATTGCGTCGCGGCCGGCACAATCAACGGGATATTGTAGCAACTTGTCGCCGCTGCTACCACGGCCGCTGCATCGCTGGTGAGCGGGCCGATCACGGCGTCAGCACGGTACGAACCGGCCAACTCCGTCACGATCTGAGCGGCATCCACCGGGTCGCCCTTGCTGTCATACGGCACCAGCTTCATCTGTTGACCGGTCTGTTTGCGGAACTGTTCGGCCGCGATAACGGCGCCGTTGTAGATATCTTTCGCAAACGAATTCAACTCCCCGGAAAACGGCAGTACCACCGCGATCTCGAAAAAGTCCCTGGTCTGGTGCAATTTGGAAACGTCGGTGCCGGATTGCTCCACCGACAAACCGCAGATGCCGAGTATCTCCTGCGCCTGGCGAAGCTCGCCTTTATCAGCCAGGATTCGGCCCAGCGCTTTGACCAGCGTGCATTTCTTCGGCTCAGGCAGTGACTCGAAAAAATCACGGCCGATGGATACGCTCTGGGCGTTGGCGAAGATGGTGCGAAGCGATGACACCGCCAGGTTATCGAGTTTTTCGGATTTCGAGAGGCGATACGACTGAAGGTAGTTGTCTATCGATCGGTTGAGGTTGCCTTTTAGATAATAGGCGTTTCCTCGGAAAAAGTAAGCATAAGGCAGTTCCGCCGAGTGGACGAATCGTCTGACGAAGAATGAGAAGCCGGCGACGGCCTTGTCGTACTGGCCCAGGTAGTATTCCGCCTTGGCGCGATTGAATACGAACAGGTCGAGATTATCTGAATTGGAGAAGCGGCCGGCAAGTTCTTCAAAAGTCTTGGAAGCCTCGAACCAGTCGCCCTGGCGAAGCATCCTCTTGCCTTTGGCATACAGCGTCACCGCTTCGGGTACGTCATCGATAATCTCGGCGGCTGTAACGCCTGCCGCACCGATGCCAATAAGCAAGGCTACTATGACATTAAGGACACGCAAACGCATTTACAGCGAATACTTCCCAAAATCTTCCGGGTTTATTTTCTTCAGACGTTCCCGCAACGATTCCGGGTCATTCGGAATGTCGGGCATTTCCGGTGAATCACTCGACTTCAGATTGAACAGTTCCTCGTTGACGTAGATCTGGGCGCCGGTCTTCAGAGCGACGGCGATAGAGTCCGACGGCCGGGCGTCGATATCGTACTCCTTGCCATTGCACGTCAGATACAGGCGAGCGTAGAATGTCTGCTCCCGCAGCTCCGTGATGACGATCCGCTCAACCTTGGTTTCGAGCGTATCGAAAACCAGCTTGATAAGATCATAGGTCATCGGCCGCTTGGGCTCAACTCCCGAAAGCTCCATGGCAATCCCCCAGGCCTCGGCGTGTCCTATCCAGATGGGAAGGACCTTGTTGAGTCCCTCGGGAGCCAGGATGACGACCGGTGAATTGGTCGTCATGTCGAGCGCCAGACCCTCGATATGTGCTTCCAGCAATTTCATACGTCAGGACTTCTTGATAACCCAGAGTTTCAGGTTGGCTGTTACCTCTTTGTCAATCTTGACCGGCACCGTGTAGACACCGAGCACCTTGATGGGTGTTTCAATCTGAATGGCTCGCTTGTCAACAATGATGCCTTCCTTTTCGATCAACTCAGCAACGTCCGCGTTGGTGACGGACCCAAACAACTTGTCTTCCTCGCCGACCAGAACTTCGATTGAGAGGGACAGCTTTTCGATCTTATCCTTGACGCCTTCGGCTTCGCGAAGCCGCTTTTTCTCTCTCAGTTCGTTCTGCTTGTGAAGTTCACCTATTGCTTTCAGGTTGGCTCTGGTAGCTGGAATGGCCAGGTTACGTGGGAATAGGTAGTTTCTGCCAAAGCCGGCTTTCACCTCAACCGTCTGCCCGGCTGAACCCACATCGATGATATCTTCCTTCAGTATCACTTTCATACTATGCCCTTTCTAAAACATACGCAAGCGTTTATTCTTCTATGCAGTCGTCTGGACCGGTTCCTTTCGCCAGTCAGCGAAACTGTCGATGAAACCTACCAGGACCATTACGAAATATCCGATCACCTGAGTGAAGAATAGCACGACATAGAAGAGAAATTTCATCAGTCGCGTGAGCTGCAGTTTCCTCAGGTAATGTTCACACACCGACAACCCGGTCAGGGAGTAGTACACTGACAGAACCGCCAGACAGTTGTCGGCTATCATCTGCAATTGGTTACCACCCAGCACGCGGGCCAGGATAGCCAGCATCAAGACCGGGGTGATTGCGAACGGCATCTTCCACTGGGTGTAGGGCATCAGCCGTTTTTCAAAGAGTTGTTGCCGGTCCAGGTGGTAGAGAAAGAACAGAAACCCGATGCTGTACTGCACGAGTATGCCCAGAATCATACTGGCCGGAATCATGTGAATCACCAGGTCCATCATTCTTTGCAAAAACGCCACCTCATCGGACACGGCGTCGGCGCTATAGCCCATAGCGATCAGGTTGTCCCGAACGTCGTTGACCATCAATTGCGAATTCTCCGAGGCCAGACTTATCAGGTCCGACCAGATCGGATACATCTGCAGAAATCCGAAAACCACCACGGCAGCCATGCCCAGAATGTAAATACGAACCTGCGAGCTGGCGCCGATATTCAACCGGCCGGTGATAACACCCGCAAACAGCAACAGACTCCAGTTGGTGACCAACTGCCAGGCATTGGCCGATCCGGTGAACATAAAGCCAAGCAACACCGCCACCCCAGCCGCGCTCCACAACAGCAGAGTGCGTCTGCGGAAAGCGAGCCAGGCGATGCCGAAAAAGAGGTAGATAGCCAGTAGATACGATGTGGTGGCCATCAGCATAGCCGGCAGGCTCGCGGTGGCGGGATTGGCGAAGGTTATCACCGAGTAGACTATCATGGCCGCGGCAATGATATAATCTTTGCCGAAGGCGTGTGAAGTGGTCGTCTTACCCGGCGATATGCCAGCGCCCGCTAAATCTGTTCTATCGATACGATTCACTTTCAAATGCCATGATAGCCAGAATCCGGCCCCGCTTGATGGCCCTGGTCAATTTGCGCTGGTGCTTGGCACAATTACCTGATATGCGGCGAGGGATAATCTTCCCGCGTTCGTTGACAAAGCGCTTTAGGATGCGCTCATCTTTGTAATGGATGTAGTCGATCTTGTTCTCACAGAAACGACAGATCTTTCTCCGTCTCGGTTCAGCCATGATTATATCCTTTGTCTTGATTTACAATCACGATTCATGCGTCCATAACGTCGTCAACAGACAACGTCTCTACAACATTTCCTCGGTATCCTCAGGGGCGCTTTCGGCAGGCTTCGGCTCCTGGGCCTCTGCAGCCGGCGGTTCCGGGCTCGGCTCGGCCTCGGCTTCCGGTGTGGGCTCCTCAGTCTCCGGGACCGGTTCGGCTGTTTCAGCCGCAGCTTCCTCAACCTGACCTTTAGGCTCCACGCTCTCGGTGGTCGGCTCCGGCGCGGCTGTAGTGGTCGACTCCGGCGCGGCTGTGGCAGTCGGTTCCGGTGTGGCCGCAGCGGCCGTTTCCGAGGCTTTCTCGGGCCGTAGGCTAGACTCATCACCCTCGAAACGAACGGTCAGGTGTCTCAGATACGCTTCATTGAGTTTGTAAAGGAGATCGAGAGGGGGCAGTGTCTCGTTGGCTGATTCAAAGATGAAGCCACCATAAAATCCCTGGGTCAGGCCCTTAATCTCATAGGCCAGGCGGCGAGTTCCCAGGTGGCTTTCCTGGAGGATATTACCGCCGTTTTGGGTGATAGTCTCAGCAACCGCCTTTATCTGGCGATCAATGGTCGCTTCTTCCATTTGGGGATTGACGATGAAAGTCGTCTCATAGATTCGCATTCGGAATCCTCCCTTTGGGCGTCTTAGGGTTAAAAACGGCCTAACAGACGACCGGCGTCAGTTAAGCAGGGTTAACATTGTATTTGCTCATCGCCTCATCGAGGTGATGAGATATGGAAAAAATCGCCGCTTTAGTGGCGACTTTTATCATTCTCTCAACATCAGCAAGCTCACTTTGTTCAAACTGTCTGAGAACAAAGTCAACCGTATCGACATCTTCCGGAAGCGGCCCTATTCCCATTCGCAGGCGCGGGAATTCGGTGGTGTCAAGGGTTTCGATAATCGAAGCCAGACCGTTGTGACCACCGTCGGTGCCGCCTCGACGGAGCCGCAGCACGCCTGTCGGCAGGTTGAAATCGTCAACTACCACCAGCATCTGCGACGGGTCGAGATCATATTCCTGTAAAAGAGCCTCGGCAGCCAGCCCGGATCGATTAACAAAGGTCGTAGGTCGAGCCAGAATAATCCGCCGTTGTTCACTTTCGTGCAGAGCCGTCTCATAAGTGTCGCCGGTCACATCAAAGCCGACTTTTAACAAGGCCGCTGTGGCCGCAACAACCTCGAAACCGAGATTATGACGACTGCCCCGGTAGCGCTCACCAATATTGCCTAAACCAAGGATCAGTGAGATCATATACCGAGCCTGCTACAAGCGAACAACAAGTATAACAAATCTGTCTCTTTAGTCAAGTGAATTCGCAAACAATCCATCGGGGCAATAGGTTGGGCCGCAAACGATTACGCTCGGCTCCGGGCCGCTAAGGTTAGTCTGTCGCGTCAGATTTGGGATTCGAGCTGGCGAAGCGGTAGCCGACGCCCCGAATCGTTTCTATATACGCCGGATTTTTGGGGTCATCCTCGAATATCTTCCGCAACTTAAGAATAAAATTATCGATCGTCCTGTTGGTCGGATAGGTGTGATAACCCCAGACGGCATCAAGGAGCTGGTCGCGGCTGACGACCTCGCCGGCCCGTTCGACTAAATACTTGATGACCATACATTCGCGGCGGGTCAGGCTGACTTTTCCCCCCGGGCCGGAGGCTTCGTAAGTCTTGAAATTTACGTAACGGCCGTCGAATTTGAAAATCTCGTCCAACACCTCGCCCGAGGCCAGCCAGGCCTGACGGCGAAACACACCCTGGATGCGGGCCAGGAGTTCGGCAACCTCGAACGGTTTAGAGATATAGTCGTCGCCACCGGCGAGCAAACCCTCGATTTTCCCATGGGACTGACCACGGGCGCTGATAAACAGGATGGGGACGATGGCGCCCTGGGTTCTGAGGCGTTTACAGATCGTTATTCCGTCCATACCGGGCAGCATGAT
>JAUXCD010000170.1 GCA_030619085.1 Candidatus Zixiibacteriota bacterium | reverse complement strand
TTGACACCGCCGAAAATGGCCGCGTCGGCGACCGGACGATCCCCCAGGTAGCCCTCGGGCAGAGACCGATTCGAGGGAATCAGCAGATACTTCGCGCCCACCAGATTGAGAAAGCGGGGATTCGTCTCGTTGGTCTTGGCCGGTCCGCCCAGCAGGTCATCATACCACCGCAACTGGTTGCCGTGATAGCCGACAACGACATCGACCCCAAAGAAGGGCGGCAGGTCCTCCGACATGACACCCAGATTCATGACCCGGAAATGCCCCGGCTGTTTCGAGAGGAAATCCGTCACCGGGTTGTTTCCCCACACCTGTTGTGGTGATTTCGCCGCCACGAAGCGGGTGTTGAAACGGACCCCGTCAACGAGAGGCACCGCCAGCAGCACCACCAGGATGCCGGTCCCCATCCGGCCGCTCCGATACAACCAGATTAAGGTGGCCGCAATGGCGGTGAACAGAAAAGCCAGCCAGGCCCCGGTCTGGATTGCCGGCAGGTTCATGTAAGCCAGGTCGAGTTTGCTCACGTTCTGCTGCACCATCATCCGGGCTGCATCGGAGAAGAAAATCGAGGTCCACAGCGAGATCATCCCCCGTCCGGCCGCACCGAACAGCAAGGCGATCACCAGCAGCAACGATGGGAATCCGAACAGCAGGTAGTTGAAACCTTTGCCGGTGATTTCACGCGCGTGCTCACGGGCTTCCATCAACCGCTGCAATCCCATTCCGGCCAGCAACGCCGCCGAAAAGGAAAACAGGAACATTATCATCGATGGCGCCCGCATGGAACTCACCTTCGGTATCAGATAATAGAAAAGGTAAAACAGCGGCGTGGTGGCACCGACGGCGTATAGCAACGCGAGTATGCCCAACCCTCCGAAGAAGTATGCCTCCTTCCGACGAGCAAAGAAAAAACCGATGAGGGCCATAAAGATAGTGACTACCCCCACCGATTCGGAATTATCCTTAAAGAAGTTCTTACCCCAGTAATACGTCTGGGTGTTGTCGGTGGAAACGCCGGCGAACTCACCCACCAGCAGCGACGCGGCCTCTTCCTCGTGCATCGACCACGAGGTCGCCCAGTCCCACCCCTGCTTGGTGTCGGCGCGGGGTGAGAAGTGCGTGGTGTACATGTAGCCCGGATAAAACTGAATGGCCGATAACAGCAGCCCGATTATCACGGCGTACATCGCCAAAGACGCGGGTTTGATCAACGGCAGTACCGAACGTTTCTCACGGTAGAGAACGACCAGCTTGAAGAGTGTATAAAGAGCCGCAGCCCAGAGCACAAAGTACGACATCTGCGGATGCGGCGAGAGAATTATCACACCGATAACCAGGCCCAGCGCGGAGAACCAAAGAAACTGGCGTCGTGAACTAAAGCCCAGTTCCAGACAGAGAATCACCAACGGAAACAGCGTCGTAACATATATCTTACCATCGTGACCGGGCGCAACAAGCGACACCAAATAAGCTGCAGACATGTAGCAGATGCCGGACAGCATGGCGGCTATCTTGTTCAAATTAAAGCGACGGGCGGTCAGGTACATAAAAATACCGGCCAGGTAGATATGCAGGATCATTATCCAGCCCTGTATTCGCACGAACTCGGTGTAATCTTTGGCCAGCAATTTCATCATCGACAGTGGATAGAAAATATCGCCGTGAAACGCCTCGATATAGGGCATTCCCCCGAATATATGCGGCATCCACTGCGGGAAGGAGCCGAACGCGATAAAGTGCTTGACCAGGTACATACGGAAAAACACACCGGCCAGAATCTGGTCGGACATATCCAGCATCTTGTCGGAAAAGACGAAATCGCGGAAAAGGAACATCAGGGCTATGAAAACAACGGCAAAACCGGCCGGCGCAAACCAAGCCGACTGCTGCCAGTCAAACGAAGCTTTGCGGGTTGTCGTTTTGGCTTTTGAGGATCGAGATTTTTTCGCCAATTAGCGCTCCCGGTCTATTACTTTTTTATCAGCAGTGCGGCCACAGCCGCGATTCCTTCCAAAGCAATGGCCCACAATCGGGCCAGCACGGCCAGGGCCGGGGCAATAGGGCCGACAAACGGAACCAGCATTACCTGAAGAATCAGCTCGCGCGGACCGAACCCGCCCGGAGCAAACAGGGCCAGATATCCGATTTGATACGCCGCATTGAAAATGCCCACGGCGGCAATTAGGCCGAGGTCAGCATCCGGCACCACTGCTTTGACGAAAAGCCAGAACGCCACGCCGTAGCCGATCCAAGCCACAGAATAACCAAGAAACACCGCCAGAGCAACTTTTTTGTCCGGCTTAAAGGTTACCTCAGACCGTCTCAACTTGCGTAGCAACACGTTACCGACAGCTATGATTCTCCCCGGAAACAGGATGATCACTGCGGCCAGAATGAGCATACCGACTGTCATTACGTAGGCGGTACACTCCCCGAACAATGCCACCTGGTCGACCAGCACTCGGGGTTCCCACTGAGAGGCAAGGATAAACACCAGAAACGAGGCCGGAACCGCAAAAAGCTGAATCAGGATAAACGACGCTGTGGCGTCTTCCGGTGGGATGTCTTCCTTTCTGGCCAGATAGAGGATACCAGCCAGTTGCCAGATTTTTCCCGGTATATACCGGCCGAGATTGGACAAGTAGAATATCTTGTATGACCTGGGTAAACTTATCTTATGCCCCATGCGGCCGATCAAAACCCGCCACATCACCGCCAGAGCCAGAAAGACCAACAAGCCGACTATCAACGACAGCGCCAACATCACCCAGTCCACCTGCCACGGATAGTCTTTTATTTCCTGCCAGTGCTTGCTTATCTGGTGAAAAACGAAATACAGAATCACCGTGGTGAGCGCCACTTTGCCCAGGAAAAGCAGGCGTTTTTTGAGAGGATGTGTCGTGGCCTCAGTCATTACTTGGTATGCTAACGGAAATCGAGACTCAGCCTTGCCTGGAATCCCTTATCTCATCGATCAGGGTCAGCATCTTGCGTCGCAGATCACTGACTTCTTCCTTAACCGCCGACTGACCTTCGGAAATGAACCCCATGATGAACAACCCCAGACCGATACCAATTAACAGAATCACCAGATACAGCAGGGGAAGCTGGGTTTCGGCCAGAACGTACTTGACGTAGAGGGCCCAAAGTCCGACCAGAAACCCCAGGAATATTATTATTGAGCCAAACACGCCAAAAAACAGCAGGGGCTTTTTCAGGAACGTGATTTGGAATTTCACGGCTATCATATCCAAAACCCCGACCGGTATACGCCAAATAGAGAATTTGGTCGTGCCCCACTCGCGCGGATATAGCTGTACCTTAACCTCGTCAACCCGGAATCCCTCGGCGGTAGCCAGGACCACCAGGTAACGGTGCCAGTCGCGGCGCAGGAAAATGTGTTTGACGATTTCCTTGCGGAAAGCTTTGACAGCGTTGAGATCATGTACATCCAGACTGAATATTTTGCGTGACAGCCAGTTATATACGGTGGAAACAAACCGTTTGGTGTAATTCCCCTGCTTCCACCCGGTGCTCAGGTCAGCGCCCTCGAATATCGGCTGCACCAACCGGGGGATATCATCCGGTCGATACTGCAGATCGGCGGGATAGAAAACGTAAATATCGCCGGTGGCGGTTGCGAAGCCGGTTTGAAGAGCCTCGGTCAAACCACGATTGCGCTGGTGGCTGGCAAACCGGATGAAGTCGTATTTGTCGGCGTTTTCGCGTATTTTATCAAGCGTCTGATCGGTCGAACCGTCATCGACAAATACCAGCTCTGCCGTAAAAGAAGCTGTCTTCCGCATCTCGTCGAACTGCCGGCAAAACTCGTCGATATTGCCTTCCTCGTTCATAGCCGGTACTATAGTCGACACAATGCGGGTGCCTGAATTATCTGCGGTCAATCGGGGACTCCCTTAACTGCTTGAATAACTTCTTATTAATATGGTCGACAGTAAAATGTGCATTCCCCGCCGAAAACTCAACTTCTTTTTTATACCCAGGCGGCGGCAAAATCGTTTTTTCTGAAACCTGGCAACATCGGCGTATCCTGCAGCAGTGACCTGGGACCGGTGTCCAAAGCGCTGAGGAAAGTGGCAAATGAGATTCCGTTCCCGCAGCGCGATCTGCACATGAGGACACCCCTGCCGTTGCCGCTGCAAATGCAGAAGCAGGCTTGAAGCTGACCCGAACAGATTAAATTCGGGTCACTGCTCAAAAACCACGCGGCCGCCGAGCACCGTCCGGTAAACCTGGCCGCTGAGCCGCCAACCGACAAACGGAGAGTTACGTGACCGTGAGCGGAATTTCTCGCGCCTGACGGTCCATTTCTTGTCAGGGTCGATGATCGTGATATCGGCGATCGACCCTTCGGTCAGTGTGCCACCCTCCAGATTCAGTATGCGGGCCGGGTTGTACGACATCTTCCGTACGGCGTCCGCCCAACTTAGGAAGCCCTTGTCGATCAGGAAAGTCTTAACCAGACCCAGCGATGTTTCCAGACCGATCATGCCAGGCGCAGCCTTGTCAAACTCGCAGTCCTTCACCTCTTCGGGATGGGGCGCGTGATCGGAGGCAATACAGTCGATAGTACCGTCGACCAATCCTTCAATCACCGCTTCCCGATCCGACTCGGTGCGAATGGGCGGATTGACACGCAGGTTGGTATCGAACGTCTTGCCGATCTCCACGTCAGTGAGGGTCATATGGTGCGGTGTCACCTCGGCCGTGACATTGATACCTTCCGCTTTAGCCTTTCGGATCGCCTCGACGGCTCCACGTGCGGACACGTGCTGGATATGCAGCCTCGCCCCGGTTATACGGCACAGGGCGATGTCGCGCAGCACCGCGATCTCTTCGCCAACTGCGGGCGAGCCTTCGAGACCCAGACGGGACGACTGGAACGATTCGTTCATCACGCCGCCGTCACAGAGGAATCTGTCCTCGGCATGCTGCATCAACGGGATATCAAACATCCGTGTATACTGCAGGGCGCGACGCATGATATCCGGATTCTGCAAATAATACCCGTCGTCGCTGACCGCCACCGCCCCGGCTTTCACCAGGTCACCGATCTCGGCCAGTTCCTTCCCGGCCAGCTCCTTGGTGATGGCACCTACCACGAAAACCCGGGCCAGGGCATTCGTGGCACGATCCTGCACGAACTTCACCGTCTCCTGATTATCGATACAGGGGGACGTGTTGGGCATACAGCAAATGGAGGTAAATCCGCCGGCCGCGGCCGCCTGACACCCGGTTTCGACCGTCTCAGCGCCTTCCCGGCCCGGTTCCCGCAGATGGACATGTATATCAACCAGCCCGGGGACAACAATCTTGCCGGAGGCATCGACAACCTGATTTTCGTCAAGCGACTTGAGGTCCTTGCGGGTGGTGGCGGTTTCCTTCTCAATCTTGACGATCTTGCCGTCCTTGATAAACAGGTCAGCATCCTTCCCAAAACCCAGGGCCGGGTCGATTACACGGCCACCCTTTATTACCAAGTCGTACTTCTTGCTCGCCATTATTCTCCCTCCTCCTGTTTTCTTCCCGACAGCAGGTAGAGGACCGCCATGCGAACCGCCTGTCCGTTGGTAACCTGTTCGAGAATAACGGATTGCTTTCCGTCGGCCACTTCTCCCGAAATTTCCACGCCTCGATTCATCGGTCCCGGATGCATGATGGTGAAATTCTTGTTGAGCCTTTTCAGCCGCTCTTTAGAGATTCTGAAGAGATTGGTGTACTCACGCTGTGACGGGAAAAGCCCGGACTGCTGGCGCTCCAGCTGGATACGCATGACGTTGACAACATCGGCCCCGTCAAGCGCTTCATCTATATTGCTATACACATCGCAGCCGAATTTCTCGACCTCATACGGCATCAATGTTGACGGTCCGCATAGCGCCACCGAGGCGCCCATGGCCTTGAAGCCCCAGATGTTGGAACGGATGACGCGAGAATGCATGACATCACCCACCAGTACCACCCGCAGACCGTCGATCTTGCCGTATTTCTCCCGAACGGTGTACATATCCAGCAGGGCCTGGGTGGGATGCTCGTGGGAGCCATCGCCGCCGTTGATGATATTGGCATCCATGCAC
>JAUXCD010000191.1 GCA_030619085.1 Candidatus Zixiibacteriota bacterium | reverse complement strand
TACCGCCTGGACAATTACAATCGGCCCGTTGACATCGGAAAGTGTCGGAAAACAGATTTGTATTGACCGTGCCGCACCGGCCGGTGTATCTGACAACTGGCTGTGGAAAACTGACGGCGTCCTGATCGATCCTGCTTGGGACGGCCCCTATTGCTTTACGATTTTTGATCCTAACCAGAACCAGGCTTCGACGTTTACATCGGCTCCGAATGATACTACCATCACCGAGTGCGAGTCACTCGACTTGTCGATGGCGGCCACTGACCCGGATGGCGTTTCACCGTTCTTTATAGTGGAACCGCTGCCCGATGGTGCGGTCCTCACCGACAACGGCGATGGCACTGCGGACTTCTCCTGGACCCCGACCGGCGTTCAGGAAGGTGTCTACGACCTTACCTTTATCGCCACCGACGGCTGCGCCGGGGATACTCAGATGGTGACTATCACCGTCAACTCCGAACCGCCGCCGGTTATGAACGCCGTCGGAAACCAGACTATCAAAGTCTGCTCCACGATGGTCATTGATCTCAGCGTCAGCGATCCCGGCGGTCCCGGCAATCCTACCTGGACCAACTCCGACTTTGTTGACGAGACCGTGAATGTCGTCGATAACGGCGATGGCACCGGTACTTTCACATTTACACCGACTAGCGACCAGGTGGACACCCACAGCATAACTTTCTATGTCACCGACTCCGACTGCGGGTCCGTGGACAGCGAAGTGGTCGCGATTGAGGTTATCCCCGACGACCTGCCGATTTTGACAACTGATTCCACGTCGTACACGGTACGCGAGTGTGATGAATTGGTGATAACGGTTGACGGAGATGATCCTCAGGGCACCGATGTGACCCTTGAGGTCTCGACATTCGGTGACGAGGAAGCGGTCTTCGATACTGTCGGCAACAGCGGAACCCTTACCTGGACCCCTGTCTGGGGTTGGGCCGGAGAATACAATGTCTGGTTCTATGCCACCGACGAGTGCGGCTCGGCCGACAGTCAGGCCGTGACCATTACCGTAGTGACCGATTCGCTACCCATCGTTACCCTGTCCTCGTTTGTTCACGGACAGTCAGTCAGAGCGAATGATTCCGTATATGTTCAGGGTGACACGGTCATTGTGTCGGTCAGTGCCCGCGATCCGGAAGGTGGAGCAATGACTATCGAGGTTGACAGTCTGCCTGCCGGCGCTACTTTTGCCGACAATGGCCTGGGTCTGGCGGTATTCACCTTCTTTACGGAAGGCCTTCTGAAAGGTAGCTACTTCATCGAGTTTAACATCTCTGATGGCTGCGGTTTGTCCACGGCGTCAATTACCCTGGTTGACTCGGCGATGATCAGTACTGGTGTTGCTTCCACCGACAATGGTGAACTGCCTGACCACTTCGCGCTGGGGCAGAACTATCCGAACCCTTTTAACCCGACCACGATCATCGAATTCGACCTTTCGCAGCGGACATACGTCACGCTCGATGTTTATAACGTGCTGGGTCAGCACATCCGGAACCTGGTTGATGGGGTGCTGTCGCGCCAACGCTACAGCGTTGAATGGGACGGTACCAGTGACGCCGGCGTCAAGGTGGCCACCGGTATTTACTTCTACCGCATGGCTACGCAGGAATACCAGGAGACCCGAAAGATGGTCCTGATCAAATAAGCCACTTCTCGAAATTGAAAAAACCCCCGTGAAAACGGGGGTTTTTTTGTGACGAGAAATACCGAATTGTCCCCAAAGCTTATTTGATGAGCCATAAACGCCGATTCGCTGATGCGATAAGTTAAGTGGTTGCTACGCATTGCATTACTTAATACTTATTGACTTTTAGAGCTAAAAATGGTAGAATATAGTTTGGCCCGGAAAGCACATATTATAAGCTATTGATAAATAAGGACTTATATGCTCGGTGTAATTGGCAACAAGTTTTCAATCGGCAAAGAGACCTACAGCCCGTTTTCAGCGGAGCTGCACTACTTCAGAGTTGATAAAAAATACTGGTCTATCTGTTTTGAGAGAATCAAAAAGGCCGGTTTTCGCATTATTTCTACGGCTGTTCCCTGGAATGTCCATCAGGATGAGAAGAAGTTCTTTGACTTTAGCGGTCTGACTGATCCTCGCAAAGATCTTATAGTCTTTCTGGAGCTGGCCCGGGAATTCGGTTTCAAGGTCATTCTTCGCCCCGGTCCGTGGGTCTCGGGTCAATTGAAAAACGGCGGTTTGCCGGATTTTCTATACAAAGACTTAAAAATCTTTGCCCGTGACGCCTCCGGGCAGGAACTCAAGTTGCCCGATGATTTCGGTGCCACTACCGGATATATGCCGAGCTATCTTCACCCGAATTTTCAGTTCCATTTGAAGAGCTTTTTCAAGGCATTCATCGAAGTCACCAAGAACTATATCCACCCCCGCGGTCCCGTCTTTATGATCGAACTCGATTATGAGACGTCATTTGGCGGGATGGTGCACCCCGGCAGCGCTGACTACAACCCTGATGTTCTGGCCAAGTACTATGTAGAGTTTCTCGAGGATACTTACGGAGATATCAAGACTCTCAACGCCCGCTATAAAGAGAAGAATAATGACTTTCCGTTGGTGGAGCCGCCGCGCAAGTTTGATGACCTGGAAATAAAGGATTATGCAAAGGTTCTGGATTGGTTTCGGTACCGGGAACACATTCTCAACACGTATCTTGAAGTACTTGAAGATATTTTTCGGTCTTATACGGTCGAACCGCTTATTTTCCGGTCTCTGTATTTCAGCGGCACTGATATTCTGCCGGCCTTCAACCTGGTGCCGGATGACCGGGCTCCGTTTTTGGGAAGTAACGTCTTCTCCAATGGCAATTATTTCGACCTGACCACCAAAGCGCGTTTCCTGAGTGCGGAGTATGGTTTTGCCTTTGCCACCTCGTTCGTTTCCGGGGCGGCAGCACTCGATACGATTCGCGAGGAGAAAGTGGCTCCGGTCGAGGAAAACACCACTCGCTTTTACCTGGCGGCCGGGTTGTCATCCGGTTTTAAAGGCCTCAACCAGTATATGTTTGTCGACCGCGAGCATTGGTACGGCGCTCCGCTGCACGCCGACGGCACTGTTTCAAAGAGCTACAAAGTCGCCGGACGCTTCCATCACGCTATCTCCTCAATCGGTTTCGAGTACATGGATTCCCAGCACGATATAGCCGTGGTCGGCAACCGGCTTTACTCCTGGCTCCGGTTGACCTCGAGCAAAAAGGAATTCACCTGCATCAACAAACTGCTCGACAATTCCCTGGTCGGTTTCTGCCGTGACCTGATGCGCCTGAAACTCAATTACGGCATTCGTGAAAACCGCGACTGGGAGTCGTTGAAGAAATATAAGCTGGTGTTCGTTCCGTCGGTGGAGATCATGGCCGAGCGCGACCAGGAAGGCATCGTTGAGCTGGTCAAGGCAGGTGTTTCGGTCATCATGTGTGGCGTCATGCCCAAATATAACGAGAACTTTAAGGACTGCAAAATCCTTTCCAACCATTTCCGCATCAAAACGACTTCAGAATATCATATCGGCAATATCGATCACAAGAACGGATCCTTCCCTACCCACATCTTCGGTTCGATAAGATCGACTGATGATTCGAAAGTGAAGAAGATTGCCAAAGAAGGTGCCAAGATCGTCGGTGTTTGCTCGACACGCCTGAAAGGACATCTGTATTTTTTTACTTTCGACCTGGCCAGTAGCGGCAATCATAAGCGGCTCAGCTTTGTCGAGTCGATCCTGGAAAACGAGAAGATGTCGTCGTATCTCTACTGCAGCGACCCATCGGTCGATGTCTCTTTCCAGAGGGGCGAAAAGACCGGGCTGCTGTTTGTGGTCGCGCCGCCTCCGGGAGAACTTTCCGACGGCTATGAAGCCGCCAGAAAACAGGTAATCGTGAAGGCTGACCTGCGCCAGGCCGGTTTCAAATCACCTAAAGTACGGTTGGTCAACCTGTTCGATGATGAGGAAGTGCAGCCGCTCAAGACGACCCTCAAGGAACTCAAAGACGGCATCGCGCTGGATATTCAGTTCCCAGACGGTATTATCTACCAGGTGGCGAAACGGCCGTAGATATCGTCCACTCATAGACTGAGATTACAGGCTGCGCTCGCGTGCATAAACACCCGGGTGCAGCCTTTTTGTTTGCGCCTTGAATTGTGTTGGAAATTGGACTGGGATGTTTGTACCGCCGGTTAAGCTTCCGGCGGTTTGCCCTCGGTTTGCGGTGCAGGTTGCTGCTCCGGGGCTGTCACCTCGCGTCGGCAATGCCTGATGCCCATGACTATGGCTCCTGCCCCGGTAAGTGACGCCACGATGTACACAACTATGCCGAGGTATGGAATCATAAACAGCGCCGACAGAATAATCAGCCCCACGAGAAGCTGCACCTTGCCCAGCGGCGCTGCCTGCCGGTTGAAGGCCCGAGCGAACATGAAGCCTATCATGGCCGCCGTCACCACCACGCCGGAATAGAAAAGCACACCGCCGGAGACCGAGGCGAAACTGGTTATCGGAATAAGCAGTATGGAGAATATGAGAATCATCGCTCCAAGGCCGGCGCCATTGTCGGAAACAACGGCCAGACCGACCAGGACAAGTGACAGCGAAAGAATCAGGATAATAATGCTCAGCAACACGATAAGAAAAGTTAGAATACCGGTAGCGAAGCAGACGGTGAAGCGCGTCTGACACTGATTGAATGACTCTCTGGCATACTTGTTAAACAGGGCCAGCAGGATAACGCCGAACAGGAAAGCGGCCAGCATATTGGAAATGGTGAAGATACCTCGCTGCAGTACCCCCGAGGTTTCTTTGTTTTTTTCGTCTTCGGGAAGATTCCAGACCGTCTCGCCCTCGATAACCACGCCCAATTCCAGGTCGATTTTCGCTTCGTCCTTGCAGGTGTAGGTCAGGTTGCCCTTGATGACCGCCGGTGACGTGATGGAAATCTTCTCCGCCTCCAGTTCCACGTCCCCTTCGATTATTCCCGTGAGATAGATTGTCGAACCCTTGAACACGAGATTACCGTCAACATCGCCGTCAACCGTGGCAACGTTACCGTACAGAGCGACGTCTTTCATGACCTTGGCGCCTTTGCGAATGGACAGGTCGTTACCCAAAAGAAGAACTGACCGGCCGACGTGGCCGTTGATGGCGGCGATGTTGGCAAACGCGCGGACCGAGCCGAAGACTCGTCCGGACTGGGCGTATCGGTAACAGAAAGAATTGACCGACCCGCCCACGTCGCCGTTGTTGCTGACTTCGTATGCAAAC